>DASSQM010000498.1:0-2788 GCA_035702465.1 Anaeromyxobacter sp.
CGCGGCACCCGCTCCCGCCGCCGAGACGCCCGAGCCCGCGACGCCGGTCCCGGAGGAGCCCACCGCTCCTCCCGCGCCCGCGAAGGGCGCGGCGCGGCGGCGCAAGCCTGCCGCGCGAAAGCCCGCCGCGAAGAGGAAGAAGGCGGCGCCCGGCGCGCGGAAGGCCCGCGCGGGGCGCGCGAGGAAGTGACGCGAAGGTTTCCATTTGCCCACCCCGGCGCCCGCCGCTAGCATCCGGCGTCGTTCCCCCCATCCTCTCGCGGACGTGGAGAGGCCAACGAGGCCCGCTTTGACGAGAACCGCTATCGCGATTGCGCTCATGGTGCTCCTCCCCACCGCGGCGGCCCGCGCGCAGGCCGCCGGCAAGGACAAGAAAATGACCAGCCCGATGTACGCGACGTTCAAGACCTCGGTCGGCGACATCGTCGTGAAGCTGCTCCCGGAGAAGGCGCCCAAGACCGTCGAGAACTTCGTCAGCCTCGCCGAGGGGACGAAGGAGTGGAAGGATCCGCGGTCGGGCCAGAGCGTGAAGAAGCCGCTCTACGACGGGACGGTGTTCCACCGCGTCATCCCGCAGTTCATGATCCAGGGCGGCGATCCGCTCGGGAACGGCACGGGCGGCCCGGGCTACAAGTTCGCGGACGAGATCGGGCCGGACAACAAGTTCTCGAAGCCGGGGCTCCTCGCCATGGCGAACGCCGGGCCGAACACGAACGGCTCGCAGTTCTTCATCACCGAGGTGCCGACGCCCTGGCTCGACAAGGGCCACACCATCTTCGGCGAGGTGGTGAAGGGGTTCGACCTCGTGCCGAAGATCGCCGCAGCCGGGAACGCGAAGGTGAAGCTCGAGAAGGTCACCATCACCCGCGGCGCGCAGCCGTAGCGCCGCCACCGAAGGAAACGCAGGAACCCCGGCGCCCGCCGACCTCCGAGAGGGAGGAGGCGGGCGCGATCACCTCATGCCGTCGCAGCCCAAAGGCCCGCTCCGCGCGGGATTCGTCGCGATCGTCGGACGCCCGAACGTCGGGAAGTCCACGCTCCTGAACCGCATCCTGGGCGAGCACGTCGCCGCGGTGACGCCGCGGCCGCAGACCACCCGCACGCGCATCCTCGGCGTCTGGAACGGCGCGGGCGTCCAGCTCGCGCTCTTCGACACGCCGGGCCTCCACCGCGCGCAGGGCGCGCTGAACCGCCGGATGGTGGAGGTCGCGCTCGGCACGCTCAGGGAGGTCGATGCGGTGCTCATGCTCGTCGAGGCCGGCACCGGGCCGGGCGGCCGCGTCGAGGTCGGCGAGGCCACCCGCTGGGCCATCGAGGAGGTCGCCCGGAGCGGCAAGCCGGCCGTGCTCGGCGTGAACAAGATGGACCGCGCGCCGAGGCCGACGCTCCTCCCCGTCATCGACGCGTACCGCGGCCTGCACGGCTGGGCGGAGATCGTGCCGTTCTCGGCGCTCACCGGCGAGAACGTGGACGAGCTCCTCGGCGCGCTCTCGAAGCACGTGCCGGAGAGCGACGCGCCGCTCTTCCCGCCCGACGTGATGACCGATCAGGCGGAGCGCCAGCTCGCGGCCGAGTACGTGCGCGAGCAGGTGATGCTCCAGACCCGCCAGGAGATCCCCTACGCCGCCGCGGTCGAGGTCGAGGAGTTCGACGAGTCCGCCCGCCGCGAGGGCGGCGGGCTCGTGCGCGTCTCGGCGGTCGTGTTCGTGGAGCGCGACTCGCAGAAGGCGATCGTCATCGGCAAGAAGGGCGCGATGCTGAAGAAGATCGGCACCCGCGCCCGCGAGAACCTCGAGCGTCTCCTCGGCTGCAAGGTGTTCCTCGCGCTCACCGTGAAGGTCGAGGAGCGCTGGAGCGAGCGCGCCTCGAGCCTCAAGAAGCTGGGGATCTGATGGCCCGTCCCCTCATCGCGCTCGTGGGTCGGCCCAACGTCGGGAAGTCGACGCTCTTCAACCGGCTCGCCGGGCGCCGCAAGGCCATCGTGGAGGACGTCCCCGGGGTGACGCGCGACCGGAACTACGCGGACGTGGAGTGGGACGGCCGCGCGCTGGCGGTGGTGGACACCGGCGGGTTCGAGCCGGACACGCGCGATCCCCTCATGTCCCGCGTGCGCCAGCAGGCGCAGCTCGCCGTCGACGAGGCGCAGGCGATCGTGCTCGTGGTGGACGGGCGCGAGGGCCTCACCGAGGTGGACCGCGCCGTGGCGGACCTCCTGCGCCGCGCCGGGAAGCCCCTCTTCGTCGCGGCGAACAAGGTGGACAGCGCGCACACCGAGGGGGAGGCGCCGCTCGCGGAGTTCTTCGCGCTCGGCTTCGGGGACGTGCACGCGGTCTCCGCGGAGCACGGCCGCGGGGTCGGCGACCTCGTGGACGCGATCGTGGAGGAGCTCGGCGTCCCCAGGGCGGCGCCTCCGGACGACGAGGGCGCCGAGCCGGAGGAGGTCACCGAGGAGGCACGCCCGAAGGGCGACGTGCGGCTCGCCGTGGTGGGCCGCCCGAACGTCGGCAAGAGCACGTTCGTGAACGCGCTGCTCGGCGAGGAGCGCTTCGTCGTGTCGGAGGTGCCGGGGACGACGCGCGACGCGGTGGACGCGCGGATCGAGCACGGCGGCCGGAGCTTCGTCGTGACCGACACGGCCGGCATCCGTCGGAAGCGCTCCATCGCGCAGAAGGTCGAGGCGTTCTCGGTCGTGCGGGCCATGAAGGCGATCGACGACGCGGAGGTGGTGGCGTGCCTGCTCGACGCGACCGAGGCCGGCGTGGAGCAGGACGCGCGCCTCCTCGGGCTC
>DASSQM010000499.1:0-2601 GCA_035702465.1 Anaeromyxobacter sp.
TCGCGCGCCGGTACGGGTGGACGCTCGCCTTCTCCGGCGACGACCTCGCCTGCCCCATCGCGAAGGCGGCGTTCGGCTTCGCCGACCGCAACGAGTACTACGCGTCGGGCGCGCTCGCCGACGGCATGTACGCCTCGTGCCGCGAGGCCGGCGCCCGCTTCGAGGACGCCCTCCCGAAGTACGAGCGGAACGAGGTCGGCGCCGTCGTCGTCGGCCCGCTCTCGCGCA
Source organism: Anaeromyxobacter sp. (assembly GCA_035702465.1). GTDB lineage: Bacteria > Myxococcota > Myxococcia > Myxococcales > Anaeromyxobacteraceae > Anaeromyxobacter. The sequence goes on from DASSQM010000499.1 coordinate 229, forward strand.
TCGACTTCGCGCCGGACACCGTCCTCGTCTACGGCAACTCGGCCCAGGTGCTCCGGCTCGTGAACGCGGCGCTCTTCGAGAAGGGCGGCTCGATGCGGACCGAGACCACCGGGCGCGGCGACTGCGCCGAGATCGTGATCCGCTCCGCGCGCACGAAGGAGCCGCAGTTCCTGCTGCCGTGCTACGGCGACCGGATCTTCGGGATGACCGGCGACGACGAGATGGCGTTCACCTTCCCGTTCGCGATGGCGGACAAGATCGTGAAGGGGCTCGAGGGCACGCACGCCGGCGGGGTGCGGTACCCGATCCCGCTGTTCCTCAGGTACCAGCCGGAGTTCCCGAAGTCGTACCAGGAGCTGGAGAAGCTCTGGAACGACGGGAAGTAACGCCCGCCTCCCCAACCGGGCCTGGAATCCGGCCGCGCGGTCCCGCATGGGACGGGGCGCGCCCGCGCCGGGAGGCCCCCCATGGTCGAAGCCCACGCCTGGAACGAAGAGCTGGACGTCGCCCACGAGGCGATGGACCACGACCACCATCTCCAGATCGCGCTCGTGTCCGCCTTCGCGGACGCCGTGGAGCAGCGCAGGCCCTGGCTCGCGCGCCGCCTCGCCGAGCAGCTCGTCCGCTACAGCGCCGCGCACTTCGCCTCGGAGGAGCTGCTCATGCAGGCGGCCGGGTACCCCGAGCGCGAGGCGCACGCGGCGGAGCACGGCGCCTTCCTCGTGCAGATGCGGGACCTCGAGGCGACGTTCGACGAGGAGGCGGCCGAGGCCGCGCTCGCGGCGGCGCTCGATCTGCGGAGCGCGCTCGCGGGGCACATCAAGGGCGCGGACCGCAGGCTCGTGAACGCCGTCGGGCGGTAGCGGCGCCCCGCGCCGCCTACGTCGCCGCCGATCGCAGCAGCTCGTCCAGCCGCTGGACGAACTGGCCTCGCGTCAGCACCTCGTCCACCCCCGCCTCCTCGGCCTGCCGCATGAGCTCCGCCTGGAGGTGGCCGAGGAAGCCGACGACCCGCACGCGCGCGACGCCCTTGGCCGCGCGCACTCCCTCGAGCACGCCGGGCTCGCCGAGGTCGACGAGCAGGGTCCCTTCGCCGAGCTCGCGCGCGGCGTCCGCGAGCGGCGTGCCCCGCGGCGCGAGCCGGACGGGGACCCCGAGCCGCTCGGCGGCGGCGTGGATCTTCGAGCGGAAGACGAGGTCCCGGACGGCGACGAGGATGGGCATGCGCTCGTTCTAGGGCCGCGGCCGGGGCCGCGCAGCGTTCGGCCCACCCGGCGGCGGGCGCCGTGCCATCATCGGGGACATGGCCACCGCAAACGCCACCGGGGGCGATGCGTCGAGGGCGCGGCTCCTCGCGCCGCTGCAAGTCCTCCTCACGCTGCTCCTCTTCGCCGAGGTGATCGCGATCCTCGGCGCCGCGCTCTTCCCGGCGGTGGCGCTCGTCGAGTGGGCCGAGGCGCGGCTCCCGCCGGCCGGCGCGGCGCACGCCCTCGGGCTCGCGGTCGCGCTCGCGGCGGCCTGGTTCGTCTTCGGGCTCGCGCTCCTCGTCGTCCTCCCCGTCGCGCGCTGGATCACGTTCGCGCGCGGCACGCCGGTGGGGCGGTTCGCGTACCTCTCGATGGGCGCGTGGCGGTGGGCGAGCTACAACGCGCTCACGCTCGTCCTCCGGTTCACGTTCGTGAACTGGATCCGCGTGACGCCGTTCCTTCCCCTCTACCACCGGCTCATGGGCGCGCGGATCGGGCGCCGGGTGCAGATCAACACCGCCGTCGTCGCGGACCAGAACCTCATCGAGATCGGCGACGACACGGTGATCGGCGGCGACGTGACCCTCGTGTGCCACTCCGCGGAGCGCGGCAAGCTCGTCACCGCGCCCGTGCGGATCGGCAGCCGGGTGACGATCGGGCTCATGGCGGTGGTGTTCCCCGGCTGCGTGATCGGCGACGACGCGATCATCGCGGCCGGGTCGGTGCTCTCGAAGGGCGCACGCGTCGGGCCCGGGGAGATCTGGGCAGGCGTCCCCGCGCGGCGCGTCGGGCGGCGCCGCAGTCGCAGGCAGGGCACCGATCGCAGTACGGTCCCGGCTCGTGATGCGTGAGGCGTGCGAGGCGTGATGCGTGTGGACGTGTCCCGTCGCCCGACGCCGATCACGCCGGCGTCGAGCGGACGCGCCGATGACGCCCGCGCGCCCGTCTACTTCGCCGCGCCGGCGCTCTTCAGCACCTGGTTCCAGCGCGCGACCTCGCTCTCGACGTGCTTCCGCAGCCCGTCCGGCGTGGTCGCGGCCTTGTTCGACAGGTCCGCCCCGAGGTCGAGGAGGCGCTTGCGCGTGTTGTCGTCGGCGAGCGCCTTCTGGAGCGCGTCGGAGAGCTT
>DASSQM010000500.1:0-2477 GCA_035702465.1 Anaeromyxobacter sp.
CGAGGTGACGTCGAGCGCGGGCAGCGTCGCCGGGCCCGAGAACGTCACCTTCGAGTCGCGCTGGAAGTCGAACCGTCGGCCGAACACGTCGAGGCGTCCGCGGATCACGTTGACGTCGCCGAACACGCGCGGCGCGCCCGCGACCTCGACGCGGAACCCGTCGGAGAGGCCGAACTCGGTGTTCACGTCGTTGCCCTGGATCCAGAGGTTCCGCGGCGCGTTCACCCGCACGACGACGCGCGGCGCGCCGCCGGGCTCTCCCGCGGGCGGCGCGATGCTCCCCGTGCCGCCCGCCGCCGGGCCGAGGCTCGCCGTCGCCTCGGCCTCCTTCTTCGTGCCCCGCACCGGCTTCCCGCCGATCGTGAGGACGACGTCCCGCGGCGCGCCGAGCTTCTGCACGTTCTTCCGCTGCACCTCCGGGAGCTGCACGTGCGCCTCGGGGATGGTGAGGTCGCGGACGAGGATGCGCGACGGGCTGACGGTGCCGTCGGCCGTGCTGCGCAGCGAGATCGTCGCCGCGACCTGACCCTCGGTGACGAGCGGGAGCTTGTCCAGGTCCGCCGTCGCGTGGAGCTGGAACGCGCCGCGGTCCGTGCGCGTCGCGAGGGCGGCGAGCTTCGCGGTGCCGTGCCCGCTCTTCGCCGAGAGCTGCTGCAGCTCGATCCGGTCGTTGTCGCCGCGGGCGCGCAGCTGGATGTCCGTGAAGTCGCCGTTCGCGTGCGTGCCGAGGACGCCGTCTTTCCACTCGAGGGTGCCGCTCACCGACGGCGCGCCGAAAGTCCCGCCGACGCGCGCGTTCGCGGAGATCTGGCCTCCGAGCTTCTCGAGCGCGCCGGTGAGGTTCGCCAGGAACGCGGGATCGAAGCGGACGGCGCGGAGCGTCGCCTCCACCGGGAGGCCGGCGAGCGCCGGCCGGCGCGTGACGGCGGGATAGGAGAGGTCGATGCCCGTCGCCGCGTCGGCGCGCAGCTCGCCCCCGCCGTCGGAGCCGAGGACGAGCGCGACGGTCTCCCGCGCGGAGGCGTAGTCGAAGCTCACGTCGAGGGTTCCGTCGGGCGACTCGTCCGCGCCGAGGCCCACGACGCGCGCGTGGAGCCTCGCCTTCGGATCGCGCAGCGTCCCGCTCGCGGTGACGCGGGCCGCGAGCGTGCCGCGGATCTTCGGGGGCGCCTGCGCGGGGTCGACGTCCTCCGGCTGAAGCGCGTCCTGCATCTCGGAGAGCGACAGCGGCCCGACGTCGGCCTGGATCGCGAGCGGCGCATCGGCGACGCGCCCCGCGTCGAGGAGGCGTCCCACCGGCGCGGCGATCCGGAGCCGGGCCGCGAGCAACGACTTCCCCCGCTGATCGGCCGCGACGTCGGCGCGGAGCTCGTCCCCGACCTGGACGCGCACGCGGGCGTCGACGGGCGCGAGCCGACGGGTCGTGAGCTGGCTCCCCGCGACGGAGATCTCGCCGCGCGGCGCCGCGGGCGTCCCCGCCACGTGCGCCCGCGCGGTGAGCGCGCCGCCGAGCGGACGGCTCGCGAGGCCGGCCTGCGACGCGAGCGCGAGCGGCAGGTCGCGGACGTCGGCGTCGAGCGAGAAGGGGCGCGAGAGGAGCGCCTCCCGGTCCGGCGCCGCCCGGATCAGCTCGCCCAGCGCGAACCCCGTCCGCAGCTCGACGAAGCTCTTGCGCCCGTCGATCGCGAGGTCGAGCCGCGCCCGCAGGCGGCCGTCGTCGCCGCTCGAGAGCGCCAGCGCCACGTCGGAGGGCGGCGCCTGCCGTACCACGAGCCGGCGCGCCTTCACGGACACGAGGAGCCGCGGGTCGTCCGCCGTCCCGCGGAGCGACACCTGCGCCGAGGCGAGGCCCGACATCGGGAACGACACGCCCAGATCGCGCAGCGAGTCGTCGAGCCGGAGCTCGGAGACCGCGAGCTCCACCTTCACCGGTGCGCGCGGGTGGCCGCGGAGGAGCGCCCGCACCGGGACCGCGAAGGTCCCGGTCAGGTCCATGCCCTCGCCACGCGTGGCGAGCTTGCCCTTCGCCTCGTCGCCCGCGTACGTCGCGTCGAGCCGGAGCTGGAGCCGCCGGAAGCGCCGGAAGGAGCCGTCCTGGAGCGCCACCTTCGCGACGACCTCGGGCGACGACGCGCGGCCGCGCGCGCGCACGTCCACGTCGAGGACGCCGCCGAGCCCGAGCGCCGGATCGACGAAGGCGCGCGGGAGCCGTCCCAGGTCGAGGGCGCGGAGCGCGAGCGACGCGTCGATCCGGGTCGCGCGCTTCTGGAGGCTCCCCGAGATGGCCTGCCCGCCGGAGCGCAGCGTCAGCGGCGACAGGGTGAGGGACCCCTCCCGCGACTCGATGCGCACGGGGGACGCGAGCGCCCAGCGCGCCTCCGGGTAGCGGAGGTCGAGCGCCGTCAGCGTGGCGGCGCGCCCGCCCGGCGCGACCGTCGCTCGCGCGGCGAGCGCGAGCTCGGCGTCGCCGTGCACCG
>DASSQM010000501.1:0-7337 GCA_035702465.1 Anaeromyxobacter sp.
GCCGATCCCCCGCCCGGTGAAGGGGGGGCGTGGGTGCGCCTCGTCGTGGAGGCGCTCCCCGTCCGGATCGTCACGGCGGTGTCGGTCGCCGTCGAGGGGGAGCACCCCGCGCTGGACGAGGCGGCGCTCCGCGACGCAGCGGGGATCCGGGTCGGCGAGACGTTCGAGGAGGGAGACCTCGACGCGGCGTCGGCGCGCGTGCGCGCCGCGCTCGCGCGGCGCGGGTGGAGGAGCGCGCAGGTCGCCGCTGCGGCCCGCGGCGAGGGCTCGGTCTCGGTCGAGCTGCGCGTCGCCGCCGGCGCCCCGGTGCGCGTCCGGTCGGTGGGGCTCCGCGGCGACGCCGGCGCCTCGAGGCCGGCCGCGACGGAGGCGCTCGCCACGCGCCCGGGGGCGATCCTCGACGCGGACGCGCTCGACGCGGACGTCCGCCGCCTGCGGACCGCGTTCTACCGGGCCGGCTACCGGCGCTCGCGCGTGGGGGCGCCCGCCGTCCGGGTCGAGGGGGCCGCCGCCGACGTGGAGATCCCGGTCGAGGCGGGCCCGCGCCTCGCGTTCGTCTTCCGCGGCAACGCCGACGTGCCGTCGCCCGTGCTCCTGCACGAGCTCGGCTTCGACGAGGCGCAGCCGGTCGACGTCCCCGCCGTCGGCGCCGCCGTCGAGCGCCTCGTCGCGTTCTACCGCGGGCGGGGCTACGCGTCCGCGCGCGTCGAGTCCGAGGAGCTCCGCAAGGGCCGGGACGTGGCCGTGGTCTTCCACGTGACGGAGGGGAGGCGGTACCGGCTCCTCCCGGTCCGGGTGGAGGGCGCGTCCTTCCACGCGGACGCCTGGCTCCGCGAGCGCATCGCCGCGCTGCTCGACGAGGACGGGCTGCCGGCGGAGGGCGGGGGAGGGGACGAGGCGCGCTCGCTGCTCGTCGCGTTCCCCGGCGCGCACCCTCCGCCCTCGCCTCCGCCCGCGCTCGCGCCGCACGAGACGTGGGACGAGGCCGCCTGGGACAGGGCCGCCGAGCGGCTCGTGGACGGCTACCGCGCCGAGGGGTTCCTGGAGGCGATCCATCTCGGCACGACCGCCGCGCTCGACGAGCGCGCCCGGACCGTCGAGGTGACGATCCGGATCCGCGAGGGGCCGCGCACGTTCGTGGACGCGATCTCGTTCGAGGGCAACCAGGCGGTCTCCGCGCCCGAGCTGGCGCGCGAGGCGCGGCTCGCGCCCGGCGATCCGCTCGCGTTCGATCGCGTCGAGGAGACGCGCGCCGCCATCGGCCGCGTGTACCTCGCGCGCGGCCACCTCTACGCGCGGGTGGAGGCGCGCGAGGACGTCGACCGCGCCCGGCACCTCGCGGCCGTCCGGTTCGTGGTCTCCGAAGGGCCGCGCGTGCGCATCGGGCGCATCGTCGTCACGGGCAACCACCGCACGCGCGAGGACGTGGTCCGCCGGGCCCTCGTCGTGGCGGAGGGCGACGTCTACGATCCCGAGGCGGTGGCGAAGAGCCAGGCGGCGCTCCTGCGGCTGGGCGTGTTCCGCGCGGTCGCGCTGCGCGTGCAGGACGCCGAGGTGCCGCAGGAGACCAAGGACGTGGCGGTGGAGCTGGCCGAGCGCCCCTGGGCCGCGCTCACGCAGGGCGTGGGGTTCTCGATCGCGAACGGCCCGCGGGCGACGCTGGAGTGGGCGCAGCCGAACCTCCTCGGGCGCGCCGTCGAGCTCGGCGCGCGGACCAAGGTGAACCTTCCGCTCGTCGAGTTCCGGCCCGACCTCGAGGGGAAGACGGCGGCCCAGCGCCTCGAGGGACGGGGCGACGTGGGCGTGCGCTCGGCGACGGCCACGGTGCTGTCCTTCCCCACCGGCGTGCGCGAGGACGTCATCGGCGAGATCCTGCACCGCAAGGCGTACGACCTCCGCCGCGTCGCCGCCGTGACCGGCGCCGACGTCGGGCTCACCTCGCGCCTCGGGTTCTCGATCCAGTACGAGCTCGAGGTGGACCGGATCCGCAAGAACGCGTCCGCGACGGGCTTCCTCACGCAGGCGGACGTGGAGCGGCTCCGGTTCGACGACGGCGACACCACGCTCCACGCGATCCGACCGTCGCTCACCCTCGACTACCGCGACAACTCCATCCACCCGCGCCGGGGCTGGTTCGCGACGGCCGCCGTCGAGTGGGCGCGCTCGCTCGCGGGCGGCGACCTCTTCGGCATCCTGCCCTCCTCGCAGATCCACACGAACATGCTGAAGGCGTGGGGGACCTTGTCCGGGTACGTGCCCGTCGGCGACGCGACCGTCGTCGCGCTGTCGGTCCGCGGCGGGCGGGTGTTCCCGCTCGACCAGCGGTCGCGCACCGTCATCCCGCGCCGGTTCTTCCTCGGCGGCGCGACGACCATGCGCGGCTATGCGGAGGAGGAGATGGTCCCGCAGGACGTGCGCACCGACCTGGCAGCGGCGGCCCGCCAGTGCGCCGCGGCCGCGGACCGGTCGACGTGCTCGAGCGACGCGGCGCGCATCGCGAGCGGCGGCTTGCCGGTCTCCGCGGGCGGCGAGGCGTTCCTGCTCTGGAAAGCCGAGCTGCGCATGCGCGTCGGCGGCAGCCTCGAGACCGCGCTCTTCGCCGACGTGGGCAACCTGTGGCTCGACCCGCGCCAGTACGCGCTCCTCGATCTGCGCACCAACGTCGGGTTCGGGCTGCGCTTCGTGACGCCCATCGGCCCGGCCGCGGTGGACGTCGGCTTCAACGTCCAGCCCGACCACGCCATCAACGAGCGCACGTGGGCGCCGCACTTCACGATCGGCCTGTTCTAAGCAGCAGCCGGTACTGCGTAGCCGGTAAGGAGCGGCCGGGCACATTTCGCTTCGCGAAAAGTGCCTCGGCCGGACATCGAAAGCCGGCTAGCGCCCCGCCGTCGCCATCACGCCGTACCCCGACAGCACCGGCCACGCGCGCGGCGCCGAGAACCCGGCCTCTTCGAGGAGCGCCGGGAGCGAGCGCTCGTCGTAGCGCCGGTGGAGGCGGGCCATGCCGCGCCACAGCGTCATCGCGACCGCGTGCAGCGCGCCCGCCGCGAGCGCGGCGCGGACGTCGCCGCCGCCCGCACGGGGCTCGAGGAACGCGACGCGCCCGCCGGGCCGCAGCGCGCGGCGCACCTCGCGCAGCGCGGTGGCGGGATCCGGGAGCAGGTAGAGCACGCTGTGCCCGGTCGCGCCGTCGAAGGTGCCGTCGCGGACGGGGAGGCGCATCGCGTCCGCGCGCACGAGGAGGAGCGGCGTCCCCGCCGCGCGGGCCTGGGCGCTCGCCCGCGCGAGCATCCGTGGCGACACGTCGACGCCGAGGTGACGGCGGGACGGATCCGCGCGCGCCATCTCGAGCGCGCTCGTCCCCGGTCCCACGCCGACGTCGAGCACCCGGGGCCCCGGCACGAGCGCGGCCATCGCCCGGCAGTCCTCGCGCCACGCGGGGTGATCGGTGAGGAGCTCGTACACCGCGGCGGCGGGACCGAACGCGAACCGGGCGTAGAGCCGGCCGAGGGAGCTCACGCCGCCATCCTACGGGAAGCGAACTACTCGCCAAACCGATCGTGGAGGAGGCCCCAACGGACCCCGCGGTCCGACACCGTGAGCCGCTCGAAGCCCGTCGCGCGCATCGCCTCGGCCACCACGAGGGCGCCGGCCAGGATGACGTCGGCGCGCTTCGGCTCCATCCCCGCGAGCGCCGCGCGGTCCTCCACGCGGAGCCCCGCGAGGCGGGCGACGAGCGCCTCCGTCTCGGAGAGCGAGAGCGCAGCGCCGTGCACCCGCGCCGCGTCGTACGAAGGGAGCGCCTGCGAGACCGCGGACAGGGTCGTGACGGTCCCCGCGACGCCGACGAGCCGCCCGCCGGGCGGCAGCGGCATCGCGGAGAGCGGCCGGAGCGCGTCGCGCGCCGCCGCCCGCAGGGCCGCGAGCTCGCCTGCCGACACGGGATCCGTCCGGACGTGGCGCTCGGTGAGGCGCACGGCGCCGACCTGGAGGCTCGCGCGCCGGGCCGGGAGGGGCCCCTCGCCGAACGTGAACTCCGTCGAGCCGCCTCCCACGTCGAGCACCGCGAGCGGGCCCGCGCCCCCCGCGCCGAAGTCGCGCCACGCGCTCGCGTACACGAGCCTCGCCTCCTCGTCGCCCGTGGCCACCTCCGGGACGAGCGCCGCGGCCGCGCGGGCCGCCTCGAAGAACTCCGCCCCGTTCGCGGCGTCGCGCGCCGCGCTCGTCGCGACGCACACGATGCTCTCCGCCCCGAGCGCCCGCGCCTGCCGCGCGTACTCCGCGAGCACCTCGACGGTGTCGCGGATCGCCCTCGCGTCGAGGCGCCCGCTCGCGTCCACGCCGCGGCCGAGGCGCGTGATCTCCGCGCGCTCGAGCACCGGCGCGAGGGTGCCGCCGCGCCGCTCCGCGACGAGGAGGAGGACCGTGTTCGTGCCGACGTCGATGGCGGCGAGGCGCGAGGTCACGGTCGAGGTCGAGCTTACTCCGTCAGCGGCCCCCACGCCGGCGCGGACAGCTCGCCCACCCCCGCCGCGATCACCGTCTGCCGTTCGCCGCGCGGATCCGAGACGACGAGCTGGGAGGCGCCCCCGCGATCCGTCTTGAACACGAGGAGCCGCCCGTTCGGAGCCCAGGAGGGCTCCTCGTTCGTGCGCCCCTGGTCCTGCGTGATGCGGGCGACGCGCCCCGAGTCCGCCGCGATGACGAAGACGTCGAAGACCTTCCGCTCGTCGCGCGCGGTGAACGCGATGAGATCGCCGCGCGGGCTCCACTGCGGCGTCTGGTTGTAGTTTCCCTGGAACGTGAGCCGCCGCGGGTCGGAGCCCTCCGCGCTCATGAGGTAGATCTGCGGCGTGCCGGCGCGATCGGACACGAACGCGATGCGCTTGCCGTCCGGCGACCACGCCGGCGAGAGGTCGAGGGCCGGATCCTTCGTGAGCCGCCTCGCCCCCGAGCCGTCCGCGTTCATGACCCACACGTCCGCGTTGCCGGCGTCCGAGGCCGTGAAGGCGATGCGCGTGCCGTCCGGCGAGTAGACGCCGCCCATCGCGTTGGGGACCTGCGAGAGGCGCCGGAACGTCCGGTCCGCGAGCCGGTAGGCCCAGATCTCGGGCCGGCCGGAGCGGTAGCTCGTGACGAGGATCTCCTTCCCGTCCGGGCGCCAGGCCGGCGTGAGCAGGATGGAGCGCTCCGAGAGCAGCGCCCGGGGGTTCTTCCCGTCCGCGTCGAAGAGCACGAGCTCGAACACGCCGCGCGCCTTCCGGATCGCCACGAGCTTCGTGCCGAACACGCCCGGCTCGTGCGTGTAGTACTTCACGATCTCGTCCGCGATCTTGTGGCCGATGGCGCGCGGGTCGGCGGCGGGCGCGCGCACCGTCGCGGCGAGCACCTCGCGCGCGGCGCGGACCTCGTACAGGTGCAGCTCGCCCTCGAGGTCGTTCCCCGACCGTCGCACCCGCGCCTTTGCGAGCCCGTCTGCGCCGACGTCCGCCCAGCGCGTGAACCGGATCGAGGGCGCGGCGTAGCCCTCCGCGGCCTCCGCCAGGAATCCCCTCGGATCGAGCACGTCGAAGAGCCCCGAGAGCGCGAGGTCGCTCCGCACCACGTCCGAGACGTCCTTGCCGCGGACCTCTGCGTCGCCCTGGAAGTCGGCGACGGCGATCGGGAACGGCTGGAAGTTGGGCGACCCGATGACCAGCGTCGGGCGGTCCTGCCCGAAGGCGGGAGCGGAGAACGAGGCTGCGGCTGCGAGTGCGAGGATGGCTCGGGTCATGTGTCGCGGGCTCGGAACACCAGCTGGATGCCGGTTCTGCGGAGGGACTCGCGGAGATCGTCGGGCGGCGGCGGCACGCGCGTCGTCGCGCGCAGCGCGCGATCCACGGCGGCGTCGAACACGGGGTTGCCGGACGAACGCTCCTGGCGCCACCGGGCGATCCGCCCGTCCGGCTCGATCCACAGGATCACGTTCGCCTCCAGATAGAGCCGCTCCCGGTCGGGGATCGTGGCCGGCGCGGTGTAGTTCGAGTGGAGTGCGCGCTCGACGACCGCATAGTACGGATTGCCTTCCGAGGTGTCGGAGTCCCCGGACGGAGAGCCGCTCGGGTCTCCCCAGCGCGTCTCCTCCACCTGGCGCTGCACCTTCGAGAGGATCGACGAGAGCGACGTCCCGCCCGCCTTCCCCGCCGCCGACGGCGCCGGGGGCCTCGGCGGCGCCTTCGCGGCGGGCGCGGCCGGCTTCGCCGCGGTCGGCGCCGCGACCGGCGCGGGGGCCGCCGCCGGCAGCGCCGGAGGAGGAGGCGCCGCGTCCTTGCGGGGCAGCCACTCCTCGGGGCGCTTCTCCCCGAGCCGCACGAGCTTCGCGACGATGGGCTTCTGCGCGAGGTCGATGGGCGGTGGCGGGCGGCGCGCGACGGCCCAGGCGACGACGAGCACGTGGACGATGATCGACGCGATCACCGCGGGCCACATCGGTTCGCGCCGCCCGAGCGCCGTCGCGACCGGAATGGCCATCTACCGCGCCGCCTCGGCCTTCTCGCGCACGTGGATGGGCGTCGGGTTCGTGATCATGCCGACGTTCACGACGCCGGCGCGCTGCACCGTCGCCATCACCTCGACGACGAAGCCGTAGGGCAGGCTGCGGTCGGCCATGAGGTACAGCTCGCGATCCTTCATCGCCCGGGCGTTCGCCTTGAGCTTCTCCTCGAGCTGCGCGAAGGGGATCCGCGCGGCGTCGTCGCCCGCCCCGAGCCAGATGGAGCGGTCCGAGCGCAGGGAGAGGACGAGCTTCTGCTCCTCGGCCTCGATGGCCTTGGCCCGCGCCTCCGGGAGCTTCACCTCCACGCCCTGCTGGATGAGCGGCGCGGTGACCATGAAGATGATGAGCAGGACCAGCATCACGTCGACGAGCGGCGTGACGTTGATCTCGGTGAGGGACTGGCGGCCCGAGCCGCCCGCGGCAGCCATCGGTCAGCTCCGTCCGCTGAAGAAGTGGCGGCGGACGATGTTGAGGAAGTCGTTCGAGAAGTTGGTCATCTCGGAGTCGAGGACGCGGATCTTCGAGACGAAGAAGTTGTAGGCGACCACCGCCGGGATGGCGGCGAAGAGGCCGACCGCGGTGGCGATGAGCGCCTCGGAGATCGGGCGCGCCACCGTGGCGAGGTTCGCGTTGCCCATCCGGTAGATGTCGTGGAAGGCCCGCATGATGCCCCAGACGGTGCCGAAGAGGCCGACGAAGGGAGCCGCGCTGGCGGTGGTGCCCAGGAACGGGACGAGCGCCTCGAGGTGGGTGACCTCGGACGCGGCGGCGCGCTTCAGGGCGCGCTCGACGTTCTCGA
>DASSQM010000502.1:0-4815 GCA_035702465.1 Anaeromyxobacter sp.
TGTCCCCACCGGCTCGCGCCGCGCGCCGGAGCCTGCCGCCGCGCGCCGCGTCGCGTCCTCGGCAGGCGCACCCGCGCGAACGGCGCGCGCCTTCACCTTGAGCGAGATGGTCATCTGGAAGCGCGCGACGGGCTCGTCGCCGTAGCGCGACGGCACCGTCGCCACGACCTCGACGGGCGCGGCCGCCCGCTCGCCGGTCCGGACGGCCTCCCGCGCCGCCTCCGCGACCCGGCGCACGGAATTCGATCGGAACACGACGTCGCCGTCGGCGCGCTTCAGGAACTCGGCGCGCATCTCGCCGAAGACGAGGCGGAGGTCCGGGTTCTTGCGGATGATCATCGCGGCGGGGAAGCCGCCCGCGAGGTCCGCGCCCGCGCAGAGCGCGCCGAAGTACATCGACCCGATGAGGTGGTTCTTCGAGCGCCAGCCGAGCGGGATCTCGATGGCGCAGCGGTCGTCGTCGAGCTCGAGCACCCGGGGGCCGAGGAAGAGGAGCACGGGGATGCGCAGGCCGACGAGCCGGAGGAGCGCGGTTTCTTTGACGAGCATCGCGAGGGCCTCCCGCCGCAGCTGGTGACGCCGCGCATCATATGCCGACCGGAGCGCGGGCGCCGCCCCGCCGGAGGGTTTATGAAGAGCTCCCGTGCTCGAGACGTTCCACCCCCTCGTCCAGCGCTGGTTCGAGCGCCGGTTCGGCGACCCCACGGAGCCGCAGGCGCTCGGCTGGCCCGAGATCGCAGCCGGCAAGGACGTGCTCGTCTCGGCGCCGACCGGCTCGGGCAAGACGCTCGCGGCGTTCCTGTACGCCCTCGACGGGCTCCTGCGCGACGCGCTCGAGGGAGCGCTCCCGGCGGAGACGCGGGTCGTCTACGTCTCGCCGCTGCGCGCGCTCTCGAACGACGTCCACAGGAATCTGGAGTGGCCCCTCGCCGAGCTGGAGGCGGACGCGGTGGCGGAGGGGCAGCCGGCGCCGGGGATCCGCGTCCTCGTGCGCACCGGCGACACGCCCCAGTCCCGGCGGCAGACGATGGTGCGGCACCCGCCGCACGTCCTCGTCACGACGCCGGAGTCGCTCTACCTCCTCCTCACGTCCGAGCGCGGTCGGGCGATGCTCGGCTCGGTGCGCACCGTCATCGTCGACGAGGTCCACGCGATCGCCCGCGACAAGCGCGGCGCGCACCTCGCGCTCTCGCTCGAGCGGCTCGAGGCGCTCGCGCGCCGGCGCCCGCAGCGGATCGGCCTCTCCGCGACCGTGAACCCCGTGGAGGAGATGGGCCGGTTCCTGGTGGGGACGGAGCGCGTGGACCGCGCCGGCAAGCCGCGCTGCGCGATCGTCGAGGCGGGCCTGCGCCGCACCTTCGACCTCGCCGTCGAGATTCCGAAGGACGAGCTCTCGTCCGTCGCGTCGAACGACCTCTGGCGGGAGACGTACGACCGGGTCGCCGAGCTCGTGAAGGCGCACCGGGCCACGCTCGTGTTCGTGAACACGCGCCGGCTCGCGGAGCGCGCCGCCCACGCCCTCGCGGAGCGGCTCGGGGACGGCCAGGTGGCGGCGCACCACGGCTCGCTCTCGCGGGCGCGGCGCCTGCATGCGGAGGAGCGGCTCAAGTCCGGCGCGATCCGGGCCGTGGTGGCGACGGCCTCTCTCGAGCTCGGCATCGACGTGGGCGACGTGGACCTCGTGGTGCAGCTCGGGTCGCCCGGCGCGCTCCACGTCGGCGTCCAGCGCATCGGCCGGTCCGGCCACGTGAAGGGCGGCGTGCCGCGCGGCCGCCTGTTCCCGATGAGCCGCGACGAGCTCCTCGAGTGCGCCGCCCTCGTGCGCGGCGTCCGGCGCGGACGGCTCGAGTCCATCCGCGTGCCGGACGCGCCGCTCGACGTCCTCGCGCAGCAGCTCGTGGCGGAGGCGTCCGCGGGCCCCATCCACCTCGACCACCTCTACGCGCTCGCCCGGCGGGCGTGGCCGTACCGCGATCTGTCACGGCCGGCGTTCGACGCGGTGGTGGACATGCTGGCGGAGGGGATCGCCACCGGCCCGGGCCGCACCACCGCGCTCCTCCACCGCGACGCGGTGAACGGGCGCGTCCGCGGCCGCCGCGGCGCCCGCATCGCGGCGCTCACCGGCGGCGGCGCCATCCCCGACACCTCGCAGTACGCGGTCGTCGCCGAGCCCGACGGCTTCACCGTCGGCCAGGTCGACGAGGACTTCGCGGTGGAGAGCCTCGCGGGCGACGTCTTCCTCCTCGGGAACACCTCCTGGCGCATCCGCCGCATCGAGGCGGGCATCGTGCGCGTGGAGGACGCCCACGGCGCGCCGCCCGGGGTGCCGTTCTGGAACGCGGAGGCGCCGGGGAGGAGCCGCGAGCTCTCCGCCGAGGTCTCCGAGCTGCGCGAGGACCTCGAGCGGCGCCTCGACGACCGGGACGCGGCGATCCGCTGGCTCGCCGAGGAGGGCGCGATGCCGGAGGCGGGCGCGCGCCAGGCGGTCGAGTACGTGGCCGCGGCCCGCGGCGTCCTCGGCGCGGTCCCCACGCAGCGGACGCTCGTCGCCGAGCGCTTCTTCGACGAGGCCGGCGGCATGCAGCTCGTGGTGCACGCGCCGTTCGGCGCGCGCACGAACCGGGCCTTCGGCCTCGCGCTGCGCAAGCGGTTCTGCCGGACGTTCGACTTCGAGCTCCAGGCGGCGGCGACGGACGAGGGCGTGCTCCTCTCGCTCGGGCCTCAGCACTCGTTCCCGCTCGAGTCCGTGTTCGAGTTCGTCACCGAGGACACCGTGGACGAGGCGCTCGCGCAGGCCGCGCTCCAGGCGCCCATGTTCCAGGTGCGCTGGCGCTGGAACGCGACGCGCGCGCTCGCCATCCCGCGCCTGTTCAAGGGAAAGCGCATGCCGCCGCCCATCGCGCGCATGCGCTCGGACGACCTCCTCGCGGCCGTGTTCCCGCAGCAGGTCGCCTGCCAGGACAACGCGGCCGGCGGCCCCATCGAGATCCCGGATCACCCGCTCGTCGCCGAGACGCTGAAGGACTGCCTCACCGAGGCGATGGACGCGCCCGCGCTGCGCGAGGTGCTCGAGCGCATCGGGCGCGGCGAGGTGCGCCTCGTCGCCGTCGACACGGCGGAGCCCTCGCCGATGTCGCACGAGATCCTCGGCGCGAAGCCGTGGGCCTACCTCGACGACGCGCCGCTCGAGGAGCGCCGTGCGCGGGCGGTCGCGCTGCGCCGGGCGCTCCCCGCCGTGGAGGCGAGCGGCATGGGCGCCCTCGACCGCGCCGCGATCGCGGAGGTGGCGGAGCAGGTCTTCCCCGAGGCGCGCGACGGGGACGAGCTCCACGACGCGCTGCTCGATCTCGGGATCCTGCCGTCGCGCGAGCGGGAGGTTTGGGCGCCGCTCCTCGAGGGGCTCGTCGGCGCGGGGCGGGCGGCGAGGATCGTCGCGGGCGAGCGGGAGTGGTGGGTGGCGGCGGAGAGGGTGGGGCTGGCCACGGCCGTCATGCCTGCGCTCGCGACCGCGACCGCGACCTCGACCGCGACCGCGACCGCGACCCCGACCTCGACCCCGACCCTCTCGCCCGACCTTCGTCCCCTGCCCTCCGAGCGCATCCCCCCGGACGAAGACGCGGCCGCGCTCGCGGTGGTGCGCGGCTGGATGCCGAGGGTCGGGCCGACCACGGCCCCGGCGCTCGCGGCGCGCGTCGGGCTTCGGCCGGAGCGAGTCGAGGCTGCGCTCGCCCGGCTCGAGTCCGAGGGCGTCGTCCTGCGCGGGAACTTCCTGCCCGACGCGCCCTGGTCACCGGACGCGCCGCACTGGTGCGAGCGGAGCGTGCTCGCCCGCGTCCACCGGCTCACCCTCGGCCGCCTCCGCAAGGAGATCGAGCCGTCGACGGCGGCCGACCTCCTCCGCTTCCTCGCGCGCTGGCAGCACGTCGCGACGGGGACCCGGCTCCACGGCGCGCGCGGGCTCGCCGAGGTCGTCGCGCAGCTCCAGGGGTTCCACGCCGCCGCGGGCGCGTGGGAGCGGGACGTGCTCGCGACGCGCGTCGCCGACTACGCCCCTGCGCTCCTCGACGAGCTGTGCCTCGCCGGCGAGGTGGCGTGGGGCCGCCTCGCGGTGGTGCCGTCGCAGGACGAGGCGCCGCGCCGGCGGAACGCGCCGACCCGCAACGCGCCCGTGACCCTCGCGCTCCGCGAGGATCTCCCGTGGATGCTCGCCGGGATCGGCGGCGCGCCCGTCCCGCTCGGCCCCTCGGCGCAGGCGCTCGTGGACGTGCTCTCGCGGCGGGGGGCGTCGTTCCTGCCGGACCTCGCGCAGGCGACGGGTCGCCTCCCCGCCGAGGTCGAGGCGGCGCTCTGGGAGCTCGTGTCCGCGGGCCTCGTCACCTGCGACGGGTTCTCGGGGTTGCGCGCGCTCATCGACCCGCCCTCGCGGGGCCGGATCGTGCGCCGGCCGGGGTTCGCGGGCGGCCGCTGGTCGCTCCTGCGCGCACCGGGCGCCGACGCCGCGCCCGCGACGCCCGACGACGCGACGCTCGATCGCCTCGCGCACCAGTACCTGCGCCGGTACGGCGTCGTCTTCCGCGACCTGCTCGCGCGCGAGAGCGCGCCGCCGCCGTGGCGAGATCTCCTGCGCGTCTACCGTGCGCTCGAGGCCCGCGGCGCGATCCGCGGCGGCCGCTTCGTGGCCGGCTTCACGGGCGAGCAGTTCGCCCTGCCGGAGGCGGTCGACGCGCTGCGCGCCGTCCGTCGCGCGCCGCGCGAGGGCGCCGATCGCATCGACGTCTCCGCGGCCGACCCGCTGAACCTCGTGGGCATCCTCAC
>DASSQM010000503.1:0-2684 GCA_035702465.1 Anaeromyxobacter sp.
GTGGCGAAGGCGGCGGCGGGCATGATCGTTTCGCTCGGCCGCGTCGACGCGCTCGTGTTCACGGGCGGCATCGGCGAGAACGCCGTCAAGGTCCGGGCACAGATCGTCGACCTGCTCGGCTTCGCCGGCTTCGCGCTCGACCCGCACGCGAACGCGCTCCACGGCAAGGCGCTCCACGGCCGCATCACACGGAGCACGAGCCCGATGGCCGCCGTCATCGCCACGCACGAGGAGTACATGATCGCGATGGACGCGGCGAACATCGTCGAGCAGTCGCCGGGCGTTTCGACCGCGACCTCGACCCCGACCTCGGTCGCGATCGCCACCGCCTGAGCCGAGGAGGCCCGCATGCCGCGCACCATCGTCGTCGCGCCCGCCGGCCGCCAGGTCGGCCTCACCACCGTGTGCCTCGGGCTCGTCCGCGCCCTCGACCGCCAGGGCGTCCGCGTCGCGTTCGCGAAGCCGATCGCCGCGCGCGGCAAGGACCGCGTCTCGGCGCTCATGAAGCTCGGCGCGCACGTCTCGCCGCCGGAGCCCATCTCGCGCAACGAGGCGGACGACCTCCTCGCGCGCGGAGACGACCAGACGCTCATGGAGCGCGTCGTCGGGCTGTGCGCGCCGGCTGCGGAGGGCGCCGACGTCCTGGTCGTCGCCGGCATGTGGCCCGAGCCGGGGATGGTGCACAGCTCGCGCGTGAACGCCCTCATGGTGAAGGCGCTCGACGCGGAGCTCGTCCTCGTCGGCTCACCGCGCGGCGAGACGCCGTCCGAGCTCGCCCACTCCATGGCCATCGCGGCGCGCGGTCTGGGCGGCTTCGCCGACGGCGGCACCGTGAGCTGCGTGCTGAACCGCGTGGCGCGCCCCGCGGCGCACCCCGGCTCGGGCGAGTCGCGCTCGATCTGGGTCGAGGCCGGCGAGGACGAGGAGCTCGCGCCGGAGGACCTCCAGGCGTACCGCGCGGCGCTCGAGACGGAGAGGCTGCGGCCCATCGGCATCGTCCCCTCCCGCGGGGACCTCGCGTCGCCGCGCGTGAAGGACCTCGCCGACGCGCTCCGGGCGAAGGTGCTGCGCGCCGGCGATTACGAACGGCGCCGCATCCGCCACGTGGCGCTGTGCGCGATGGAGGTGCCCGGCTCGATCAAGGTGTTCCGCCCGGGCACGCTCCTCATCACGCCGGGCGATCGCAGCGACATCGTGGTGGCCGCCTCGCTCGCGGTGCTGAACGGCATGCCGCTCGCCGGGCTGCTGCTCACGGGCGGCGTGGTGCCGGAGGAGCACGTGTTCGCCATGTGCGAGTCGGCGCTCCGCTCCGGCCTCCCGGTGCTCGCGGTCGACGAGGGCAGCTACGCCGCGGCGAGCGCGGTCGCGAACATGAACCTCCAGATCCCGCCGGACGACGCGGTGCGCGTGGAGCGCGTGATGACCGCCGTCGCGGACCGCATCGACCCCGCGTGGACCAGGGCGCTCGCGTCGACGGCGCGCGTGCCGCGGCTCTCGCCGCCGGCGTTCCGCCACCGCCTGGTCGAGGCGGCGCGCGCCGCGCCGAAGCGCATCGCGCTCCCCGAGGGCTCCGAGCCGCGGACCGTCGTCGCCGCGTCGATCGTGGCGTCGCGCGGGATCGCGCGCTGCGTGCTCCTCGGCAACCCCGACGAGATCCGCGACGTGGCGCGAAAGCAGGGCGTGGCGCTCCCCGACTCCGTCGAGATCGTCGACGCCGCGAAGGCCGCCCCGCGCTACGTGGCGCCGCTCGTCGAGCGCCGCAGGGCCAGGGGCATGACGCCGGAGCAGGCGACGCAGGAGCTCTCGGACACCATCATGCTCGGCACGATGATGATGGCGCGCGACGAGGTCGACGGCGTGGTCTCCGGCGCGGTCCACACGACCGCGCACACCATCCGCCCCGCGCTGCAGCTCATCAAGACGGTGCCGGGCTGCGACCTCGTCTCCAGCGTCTTCTTCATGTGCCTGCCCGACCAGGTGCTCGTCTTCGGCGACTGCGCGGTGAACCCGAACCCCACCGCCGAGCAGCTCGCCGACATCGCCGTGCAGAGCGCCGACTCCGCGCGCGCGTTCGGCATCGAGCCGCGCGTCGCGATGCTCTCGTACTCCACCGGCACGAGCGGGGCGGGTCAGGACGTGGAGAAGGTGAAGCGCGCGACGGAGCTCGCGCGCGCGCAGCGGCCGGATCTCGCCCTCGACGGGCCGCTCCAGTACGACGCCGCCGTGATGCCGGACGTGGCGCGGCAGAAGGCGCCCCGATCGACCGTCGCGGGCCGGGCGACCGTGCTCGTCTTCCCCGACCTCAACACGGGGAACGTCACGTACAAGGCGGTGCAGCGAAGCGCGAACGTGGTGAGCATCGGCCCGATGCTGCAGGGCCTCGCGAAGCCGGTGAACGACCTCAGCCGCGGGTGCCTCGTGGAGGACGTCGTCTTCACGATCACCCTCACCGCGATCCAGGCGCAGCAGGCGGAGCGGCGGCGCGGGCGGTGACGAGGCGACGTCCCCTCGCCCCGCCGAGGCTGGAGACAGGGGGGCGGGCGGTCCCCGCGTCACTCGCCGCTGATCTTCACGAGCACGCGCTTGCGGCGCCGGCCGTCGAACTCGCCGTAGAAGATCTGCTCCCACGGCCCGAAGTCGAGGCGCCCCTCCGTCACGGCGACGACTACCTCGCGTCCGAAGAT
>DASSQM010000504.1:0-2509 GCA_035702465.1 Anaeromyxobacter sp.
AGCTCTCCTCGTTCCAGATCGACGGCCTGCGCCGCCTGCGCCCCACGGTCGCCGCGATCCTGAACGTGACGCCCGACCACCTCGACCGCTACGGCGACGTGGCCGCCTACGCCGCGTCCAAGGCCCGGCTGTTCGAGCTGCAGCAGCCCGGCGACGCCGCCGTCGCGAACGCGCGCGACGACCGCGCCATGGCCATGGCCGGAGCGTCGCGCGGCGAGCGCCTCACGTTCGGCTTCGGGCCGCCCGCCCGGGGCTCGATCCGCGACGCCGGCGGCGAGCCCGGGCCCGGGGGCGCGGAGCTCGTGCTGGCGCCGCTCCGGCCGGGCGGCGCGCCGGAGCGCTACCTCGTCCGCAGCCGCGCGCTCCGCGGCCGGCACAACCGCGAGAACGCCATGGCGGCGGTGCTGTGCGCCCGCGCGCTCGGCGTGCCCGCCGCGGACGTCCAGGGCGGGCTCGACGCGTTCCCCGGCCTCCCGCACCGGCTCGAGCTCGTCGCCGAGAACGGCGGCGTCGAGTGGGTGAACGACTCCAAGGCGACGAACGTGGACTCGACGTTCGTGGGGCTCTCCGCGTTCCCGCCCGGCTCCGCGCGGCTCGTCCTCATCCTGGGCGGGCGCGGCAAGGGCGCGCCCTACGCACCGCTCCGGCCGCTCTTCGCGGACCGCGTGAAGGCCCTCCTCACCATCGGCGAGGACGCGCCGCGCGTGGAGGCGGAGCTCGGCGATCTCTGCCCCACGGAGGCCTGCCGCACGCTCGCCGAGGCGGTGCGGCGCGCGGCCGGGCTCGCGCGCGCGGGCGACGTGGTCCTCCTCTCGCCGGCCTGCGCGAGCTACGATCAGTTCAGGAACTACGAGGAGCGCGGCGACGCCTTCCGGCGCCTCGCCGCGGAGCGCGCATGACGTCGAGCCCGGCCGTGGCGACCGCCCGCACCGACGCGGCCGCGCCCGCCGCCGGGCGCGCGGTCCCGCCGTTCGACGGGCTCCTCCTCGCCGCCGTGCTCGGCCTCGTCGCCGTCGGCCTCGTGATGGTCTACTCGGCGAGCGCCGTCCAGGCGTCGCAGTCGAGGCGGCTCGGCTACGACGAGTTCTACTACCTGAAGCGCCAGCTCCTCGCGGCCGGGATCGGGGTCGCCCTGCTGGCGGCGGCGCTGAAGCTCGGGCTCCAGCGCGTCGCGGCGCTCGCCGGCCCGCTCCTCCTCGCCTGCTTCGCGCTCCTCCTCCTCGTGCCGTTCGCCGGCAAGGCCGCGGGCGGTGCGCAGCGGTGGCTGCAGCTCGGACCGCTCCAGTTCCAGCCGGCGGAGGCGGCGAAGGTCGCGCTCGTCCTGTGGCTCGCGCGATCGCTCTCGCGCAAGCAGCAGAAGATCCGGCTCGTCTCCATCGGGCTCCTCCCGCACCTCCTCGTCACGGGCGCGCTCGTCGCCCTCTGCCTCGCCCAGAAGGACCTCGGCACCGGCGTCATCCTCTTCCTCGTGCTGCTCGCCATGCTGTTCGCCGCGGGCGCGAAGGTCTCCTGGCTCGTGCTCGCGATCGGGCTCTCCGCGCCCGTGGCGTGGCACCTCGTGAAGTCGACGCCCTACCGGTACGCGCGCGTCGTGGCGTTCCTCGACCCCGAGCGCTACCGCTCCGGCGCCGGCTTCCAGCTCTGGGAGTCGCTCCTCGGCACCGCGAACGGCGGCCTCCTCGGGCAGGGCCTGGGCCAGGGCAAGGGGAAGCTCTTCTACCTCCCCGCCGCGCACACGGACTTCATCGCCACCGTCATCGCCGAGGAGGCGGGGCTCGTCGGCGTGCTCCTCCTGCTCGGCCTCTTCGTGATCGTCGTCTGGCGCGGGCTCCGGGCCGCGCTGAACGCCTCCGACCCGTTCGGCTGCTACGCGGCGCTCGGCGTGACGGCGCTCCTCGGCTCCCAGGCGCTCGTGAACCTCGCGGTGGTGTTCGGTCTCCTCCCGACGAAGGGGCTCACGCTGCCGTTCGTCTCGTATGGCGGGAGCTCGCTCCTCACGCTCCTCGCCGCCGCGGGCGTCCTGCTCGCCGTGTCCGGCGAGCGCGGCGGCTTCCTGCGGAGGCCACCCGCCGCGGTGCGCGGCGCCCGACGCGAGCGCGCCGACCGCGACGCCGCCAGGGCGATGGAGGAGGCGCCGTGAGGGTGCTCGTCGCCGGCGGCGGCACGGGCGGGCACGTCTTCCCGGGCATCGCGCTCGCGGAGGAGGTCGTGACGCGCCACCCCGCCAACGACGCCGTGTTCGTGGGGACCTCGCGCGGCCTCGAGGCGAGCGTCGTCCCGCAGGCGGGCTTCCCCATCGAGCTCATCGACGTGAAGGGGCTGAAGGGCAAGGGCGTCCTCCAGACCCTCAAGAACCTGCTGCTCCTGCCGCTCGCGTTCCTCCAGTCGTGGCGGATCCTGCGCAAGTGGCGGCCGGACATCGTGGTGGGCGTGGGCGGGTACGCGAGCGGCCCGGTCGTGCTCGTCGCCTGGCTCATGAAGATCCCGACCGCGGTGCAGGAGCAGAACG
>DASSQM010000505.1:0-5489 GCA_035702465.1 Anaeromyxobacter sp.
CCTTCGCCCTCGTCGACATCGCGCGGGGCACCCCGCCGGATCTCGCCGCCGAGCGGGAGCGCGAGGGGCGCTACCGGCCCGCCGAGGAGGAGGACGCGGCGCGAGGCGCCGGCGCGCCCTCCCCTCCCCCGCCGCCGCGACGAAGACCGGCCGGGCGCCGCCGGCGGCCGCGCGAGATCGTGATCCACCGCGCGCGCGACCGCGTCCTCGCACCCGCGCCCGCCGCGCCTCCGCCGGAGCCGCCGCGCGTCGCCGATCTGCGGCGCCCGGAGGGCCGCGCCGTCCTCGAGCGGCTCGTCCGCACGCACGGCGCGCGCCGCGCGGCGATCGCGCGGACGCTCGCGGCCGGGTGGCGGCGGGACGACGGCGCCGCGCCGGGCGAGGGGGATCTCGCGGCGCTCCTCGACCACCACGGGCTCGCGCGCGCCTTCGAGCGGCGGGAGCGCGACGAGCTCCTGCACGCGCTCCGGGCGGCGGGGGGCGTCCGCGCCGCGGCCGCGGAGCGCCTCGCGCTCGACGTCGCCGGGCTCGAGACGGCGCTCGCGCGGCTCGGCGCCTCCGCGGCGGCGGAGCGCATCCGCGAGGACCGCAGGGCGGAGCTGCGCTCGCGCGGCACGCTCGCGGAGCGGGTCCACCTGCTCCTCTGCGACGAGGACCGCCTGCGGGATCTCGAGCTCCTCGAGGAGTTCGAGGCGGACCTCGCCGCGCGCCTGCCCGAGCACGTGCGCGCCCTGCGCCTCGGCGCGGCGCCCGTCGCGGAGTCGTTCGCGCGGAGCCTCTCGCTCGAGCCCGCCGTCGCGGGGCGCGTGGCGGTGCGGTTCGGGCTCGAGCTGGCGGGTGCGGCGCCCGCGGCGGCGGGCCCCGCGGCGCCCGCCCGGCGGCAGCGGAAGGCGGGCGGCCGGGCGGCAGGACAGGGCGGCGGCAGGCAGGAGCGCCCGGGCCGCGGGCGCCCCGCGGCCCGGCCACGGGGCAGCCACCGCGGGCGCGGAAAGCGCTGAGGCCGGCTAGCCCTTCGGCTTCGGTGCGGGCTTCCCCTTCTCGAACACGACGCCGTCGCCGTACCTCGCGACGATCTGCTTCTTCGTCTTGAGGCCGGTGAGGTCGATGACGAAGTTCGGCACCCGCCGCGCGCGCCGGTCGGCCGCCCAGCGGCTGATCTGTCCGCGCGCGCGCGACGCGCGGCCATTGCCGCGGCCGCGCCGGCCCGAGCGGCCGACGCTGCCCTCGAGCTCGGACTCGAGGCGCTCCGCGGCCATCTGCGCCACCGCGCGGGCGATCACGACGGACGCGCGCTTCACGACGGGATCCATCGCCTCGCGCACGAGTGCGTCGAGGGTCGGGGGGGAGGATGTGCGGGGCATCCAGATGTCTCCTTCGTGCGGGGGGGATTCTCCCCGGATTGCGCCCTGCGCAAACCGGGGCATTCGCGACATTATAGCGGCCGTCCGCTGCGCAAATCCGAGATTTCTGCTACGGTCCGCCGCCACGGCCCTCTGGCGGAATTGGTAGACGCGCTCGACTCAAAATCGAGAGGGGCAACCCCCCGTCCCGGTTCGAGTCCGGGGAGGGCCATTGGGCGACCCGCCGGCCGCCGGCGCGGCGTTTTCCCTTGCGGCGCCTGCGCGCGCGCGTGTAAGCGTACCCGGCACGCGAGAACGGACGCGCAATGTACAACCTCCTCATCTCCATCGCGATCGGGGTCGCCGTGTCGGCCGCGCTCGCGCTCGGCACGAACCTGGGGCTCGTCGCCGCCGTTTTCCCCGGCGTGCTGGCGGTGGCCGTCGCGTACTTCGTGCTCGCTCGCCGGTCGTGGAAGAGGCTCGAGGCGCTCTTCGAGGCGATGCAGAAGGAGGTCCAGGCGCAGAAGTTCGACAAGGCCATCCAGACGCTCCAGGGCGGCTTCGTGCTCGCGCCCTGGCAGTTCCTCGTCGCGTCCCAGCTCCACTCGAACATCGGGATCCTGATGTACCTGCGCCAGGACGTGGACGGCGCGCTCCCGCACCTCGAGAAGAGCTTCTCGCGCAACTGGATCGCGCGCGGGATGCTGGGCGTCGCCCGCTACCGCAAGCGCGACCTCGGCGGCGCGCGCAAGGTGCTCGACGACGCGGTGAAGACGAACAAGAAGGAAGGCGTGCTCTGGTCCGCCTACGCGTGGATCCTCGAGAAGGAGGGGCGGCACGACGAGGCGATCGCCGTGCTGTCGCGCGCGGTGGCGGCGAACGCGTCGGACGACAAGCTCAAGTCCTCGCTGCAGGCGCTGCAGAACGGCAAGAAGCTCAAGCTCGGGAAGCTGTACGGCGAGCAGTGGTTCCAGTTCATGCTCGAGCGGCCGCCGCCCGAGTTCGTGGGCGCCGGTTTCCGCGGCGGACGCCGCGCGCTGTACCGGCCCTAGCTCCCGACCGGGAGCCGTCAGACGCTTCAGCTGCCCCCGAAGCCGGTGGACACCCGCCCGCGCTCCACGATGAGCGGAACGCGGCGCTCCCCTCCCGACAGCTCGAGGAACCGCTTCATCGCGGCGGGATCCTTCTTCACGTCGTGGTACTCGACAGAGAGTCCCTTGGCGCCGAATTCCTCACGGGCGGCGGCGGTGTAGGGTCAGGTATCCTTGCCGAAGATCAGCACCGGCTCGGGCATCGGACGCTCCTTCCGTTCCGGCACAATATTCCGGGTCCGACCCGGCCGTGCATGGATTTCCTTCCGGTGCGGTGGCCGTCGGAAGCCCTGTTCATGCGCCTTTGGACGCAGGCGGCGCGCGGCACCGCCCTTGCTCGAGCGGGCGCCGAACGCCTCCGCGTTCACGTCGAGGAACGACGCATGACGGCCGCGCGCCGCCGCTTCCTGTGGAAGATCGTGGTCGCAGCCCTGGTGGGGATCCCTTGGATCCCGATCGCGGCAGCGCTATACGCTTGGATCGGTTGACCCTCGCGGCAGCGGGCGGTCGCCGGCCGCGGGGGGCCGGGGCCGGCCGCCGTTCGCCCACGGTGGATCCACGAACCCACACGGTCGCTCCCCCCACGTCCGAGATCGATGTCCGGAGCGAACGACAGGGGGCGGACCAGCGACGCGGTCGGGGACCCGCTCGGCGCGGCGCCCGATCCCCTCGCGCCGCTCCTCGAGGTCCTGCTGCACGCCTCCGGCCTGTCCGCGCCGGATCTCCTGCGCCGGCTGCGCGAGGCGCTCCCGTCGGCGGTCGCCGAGGTGGCGGAGTCGAACCGCGTGCTGCGCGACGTCGCGAGCCGGCGCGACGCGCTCCTCGCGGCGGCCGCGGCGGAGCTGCGCAGCGCTGCAGCGCTCTCCCTGGCGGGTGGCGCCCCCCGGTCGAGCCCGGAGCAGGCCGCCCGCTTCCGCCGGCTCGCGGACGAGATCGAGAGCGCGCTCCGCGCGCCGCACGAGAGCGCAGCGGGCCAGGCGTCGAGCGCGACGCCCCGCGAGCGGCCGCGCATCCTCGTCGTGGACGACGACGAGGACGCCCGCGAGGCGCTCCACGCGCTCCTCGAGCCGGAGTACCAGATCTCCACCGCCGGAGACGGCCAGGCCGCCGTGGAGCTCGCGCGCGCGGAGCACCCCGACGCCGTCCTGATGGACCTGTTCATGCCGCGCCTCGACGGCCTCGAGGCGCTCGAGCGCCTCCGCGGCGATCCCGCCACCGCGGACATCCCGGTCATCTTCGTGTCGGCGCGCGCGGACGAGGCGGTGAAGGTCCGCACGCTCGATCTCGGCGCCGCCGACTACCTCCAGAAGCCGTTCTCCGAGAAGGAGCTGCGCGCCCGGCTCGAGCGGACGCTGCGGCTCTCGCAGAGCCAGACCGCCCTGCGAGAGCTCGCGCAGACGGACCCGCTCACCGGGCTCGCGAACCTGCGCGCGTTCCGCGCGCGCATCGAGGACGAGGTGAAGCGCGCCCGGCGGTACGGCACGCCGCTCACCGCGGTGATGGCGGACATGGATCACCTGAAGCCGGTGAACGACACCCTCGGCCACGCCGCGGGCGACCGCGCCATCGCGGCGGTCGCGGCGGTGATCCGCGGCGAGCTGCGCGAGACGGACTTCGGCGCACGCTACGGCGGCGACGAGTTCGTCCTGCTGCTGCCGCACACCACCGCGGACGAGGGCCGCGTGCTCGCCGAGCGCATCTGCGCGCGCCTCAAGGAAACGGCGCTCGAGATCTCGGACCGCCGCATCTCGATCGGCGCGTCGTTCGGTGTCGCCTGCCTCCCGGAGGACGGCCCCGACGGCGCCGCCGACGCGCTCGTGCGCGCGGCCGACGACGCGCTCTATCGGGCGAAGCGCGGCGGGCGCGGCCGCGTGGAGGTGTGGGCGCCGGCCGCGGAGGCAGGGCCGGGGCCGGCCTAGGCCTTCGCCCCCGCCGCCGGCTCCCGCGGGGGCTCCTCGTCCGGTGGCTCGCCGCTCGGCTCGCCCGCCCTCTGGCGCGCCTCGGCCGCGTACTTGTTCAGCTTGTTGTAGAGCGTCTTCTCGCTGATGCCGAGGATCTCGGCCGTGCGCGCCTTGTTCCCGCCGTTCTTCTGGAGCGAGGCGAGGATGTACTCCTTCTCCACCTTGTCGATCGGGATGCCGAGGGGCACGCGCAGCATCGCCGCCTCGGACCGCGACGCCTGCATGTCGGGGGGCAGGTGCTCCTCGCCGATGATGTCGCCGTCCGCGAGGATCATGGCGCGCTCGACGGTGTTGCGGAGCTCGCGGATGTTGCCCGGCCACGCGTAGCCCTGGAGGATCGCCATCGCGCTCGGCGAGACGCCCTGGACGTGCTTGCCGGTCTCGGCGTTGTACTTCTCGATGAAGTGGTGGACGAGGAGCGGGATGTCCTCGCGCCGCTCCTTCAGCGTGGGGAGCTGGATGGTGAACACGTGGAGGCGGAAGTAGAGGTCCTCCCGGAAGCGGCCCTTCTTGATCTCCTCCTTGAGATCCCGGTTCGTCGCGCAGAGCACGCGCACGTCGACCTCGACCTCGGAGCGCCCCCCGAGCCGGCGGATCTTGCGCTCCTCGAGGACGCGCAGGAACTTCGCCTGGACCTCGAGCGGCAGCTCGCCGATCTCGTCGAGGAACAGCGTGCCGTTCTGCGCGAGCTCGAAGTTGCCGAGGCGTCGCTGGTCGGCGCCCGTGAACGCGCCGCGCTCGTAGCCGAACAGCTCGGACTCGATGAGCGTGGCGGGGATGGCGGAGCAGTTCAGCGCGACGAACGGCTTCTCCTTCCGCGGCGACAGGTTGTGGATGGCGCGGGCCACGACCTCCTTGCCGGTGCCGCTCTCGCCCGCGACGACCACGCTGGCGTTCGACGGCGCGACCCGCTTCACGAGGTCGAAGACCTTCTGCATGGCCGGTCCGGACCCGATCATGTCCGTGCCCGGCGCGAGCGCGGCGATGCGCCTGCGCAGGAGCTGGACCTCGCGCATCGTCTCCTTCTTCTCGAGCGCGCGCTCGAGGACGATGCGCAGCCGCGGGACCTCCAGCGGCTTCTCGATGAAGTCGTACGC
>DASSQM010000506.1:0-6001 GCA_035702465.1 Anaeromyxobacter sp.
CGCCCCGGTCGGCTCGCCCCGCCGCTACGCGCCGCGCACCCGGCCCACCGCGAGCAGGATCCCGTAGACGATCGCCTCGGGCCGCGGCGGGCAGCCGGGCACGAAGACGTCGATCGGAAGGACCTCGGCGGCGCCGCCGGCGCTGGCGTAGCTGCGGCCGACGATGCCGCCCGACGACGCGCAGGCGCCGATCGCGATCGCGACGCGCGGCTCGGGCACCGCCTCCCACGTGCGCCGGACGGCGGCCTCGAGGTTGCGCGTCACCGGGCCGGTGACGACCACGCCGTCCGCGTGCCGTGGCGACGCGACGAAGTCGACGCCGAGCCTGCGCACGTCGTAGACGGGGTTGAGGAGCGCCGTGAGCTCCCAGTCGCACGCGTTGCAGGAGCCCGCGTCCAGATGGCGGAGGTGCAGCGAGCGCCCCAGCGTCCCGCGGATCCGGGCGGCGACCTCCTCCGGCGGCGGCGCGGGTGGGAGCGCGACGGCCCGCCCGTCCGGGCCGCGCGCCACCTCCGCGACGAGACGGGCCCGGCTCCGCGACGCGAGCTCGACCTTGCGTCCCAGCGCGACGGCGCCGGCCGCGTCGCCCTCCGCGCACCGCCCGCAGAACACGCACCGCGCGACGTCGATGGCGTGGCGGGGCGGCTCTCCCTGCGCGGCCGAGATCGCGCCCGACGGGCACACCGAGGGCGGCGGGAGCGCGGCGAACGCCGCGCCGGGGACGGCGGCCGGCGCGCCGCGGAACCGGTCCGGCACGCGCGCCGGCTCCTCGGGGTAGCGGACCGTCACGACGCCGGTGCGGAGGCTGCTCAGCAGCGCTTTCAGCATGGCGCCGTCACCTGTCCGTGCACGAGTAGCAGAGCTCGAAGCTCTTGTTGACGAGCGGGAAGTCCGGGACGATCGCGCTCTGCGCGGCGAGCGGCACGGCGGGCCAGTTCGCGAAGCTCGCCGAGCGCAGGTGCCACCGATCGACGCGCCCCGCGGCGTCCGCGCGGAGCCAGTGGACGGCCGCGCCGCGCGGCGACTCGATCGACGCGATCCCGACGCCCCACGGCGGCAGCGCGGCGGGCATCGGCGCGCGGATGGGGCCCGCCGGCAGGCCGGCGAGCAGGGCGCGCAGGAGCCGGATCGACTCGCGCGCCTCGCGCGCGCGCACGTCCAGGCGCGCGTGGACGTCGCCGTCGGCGTCGGTGGGCACGGCGAGGCCGAGGCCGCGCTCGGTCGCGAACGCGCCGTGCGGGTGGTCGCGCCGGGCGTCGCGATCGACGCCGCTCGCGCGGGCGGCCGGGCCGGTGACGCCGAGCGCGACGGCATCCTCGCGGGAGAGGCGGCCGGTGACGTCGAGTCGGTCGGTGACGGTGGGGTTGTTCTCGAAGCGCTCCACGAGGTCGGCGAGCGCGTCGGCGGTCGCGTCGGCGGCGGCCTCGATGGAGCGCGAGAGCTCGGCCCCGAGATCGAGCCGGACGCCGCCCGGGACGGCGAGCCCGCGGAGGAAGCGGCTCCCGGTGAGCGCCTCGTTCACCTGCTGGAGCGCCTCCTTCATGCGCAGCCCGGCGGAGGTGCCGTAGTGGTAGCTCGCGCCGGCCGCGATGTTGCCGATGTCGCCCACGTGGTTGTAGAGCCGCTCGAGCTCGAGCGCGATCGTGCGCAGCGCGCGGGCGCGGCGCGGCGGCTCCACGCCCGCGATCTGCTCGGCCGCCTCGCAGAACCCGATCGCGTGCGACGCCGAGCACACGCCGCACGCGCGCTCCGCCACGAGGAGCGCGTCGGCGACCGGGAGCCCCTCGATGCGCTTCTCGAGCCCGCGGTGCGTGTAGAAGAGCCGCGCCTCGAGGTGGAGCACCGACTCGCCGACCGTGCTGAACCGGAAGTGGCCGGGCTCGATGATGCCCGCGTGGATGGGCCCGACCGGCACCTCGAACACGCCCTCGCCCTCGACGACGAGGTGCGGGAACTCCTCCGCGGGCTCGACGGGGGGCCGCCGGCTCGCGTCGAACGACTTCCGCAGCGGGTGGAGCCCCGCGGGCCAGCCGTCGTGCACCACGAGCGGCCGCGGATCGGGGTGCCCGACGAAGCGCACGCCGAAGAGGTCCTGCGCCTCTCGCTCGTGCCAGCTCGCGGCCGGGATGGCCGCGGCGAGCGACGGCAGCTCGGGGCGCGCCGGATCGAGCGAGGTCTGGAGCGTCACGAAGACGTCGGCGAGCGGGGCGGGGCCGGCGGCAGGCTCGAAGACCCAGCGCGCCTTCACGTCGCCGTCCGGCGCGGCCGCATCGTCGGTGACCGCGAGCGTCACCGGCGCGTAGCCGGCCGCGAGGAGCTCGCCGGCGGCGCCGGGCAGGTCGTCCGGCCGGGAGAGCCGGAACGTGAAGTCGCCCGCGCGGGGGCCGGGCTCGACGGAGCCACGCCGGTCGAGGCGGGCGCGGACGTCGCCGGCGATGGCGGCGGGGCTAGCCAACGATGATCTCCGCTGCGGACTGGAGCACGCGGTCCGGCCGGAAGGGGATCCACGTGCCGAAGAGGATCATGACGGCGGCGAGCAGGGCCATGGCGAGGATGGGCGTCACCGCCTCGCGGCCCCGCTCCGCGCGCGCGTCGGCGACGCCGAACGCCATCTGCCCGACGTGGTGGACGAGCCCGGCGAAGATCACCACGACCATGGCGAGGAACACGGCCACCGGCACGAAGCGCCCCGCCGCGATCCCGGCGCGCACCACGAGGAGCTCGCTCACGAAGATCGAGAACGGCGGCGTCCCGGCGAGCGAGAACGCGCCCATGAGGAGGAGCGTGCCCGCGACCGGGGCGATCCCGAGGAAGCCCTTCATGAGCCGCATGTCGCGGGTGCCGTAGCGCCCGATGGCGTCGCCGGCGACGAGGAACGCGAGCGCCTTCGTGACGCCGTGGTTCACGACGTGGAGCAGCGCGCCGTACGTGCCGACGCGCCCGCCGAAGCCGAGGCCGAGCGCGATGATGCCGACGTGCTCGACGCTGTGGTAGCCGAGCAGCCGCTTCAGGTCGTGCTGCACGATGATGAACGGCGTCGCGACCACCACCGACACGATGCCGAAGGCGAGCAGGAGGCCGTGGCTGAACTCCGGCCCGCACGCGTCGCGCGCGATGGTGTGGAAGCGGATGATGCCGAACAGCGCGCACTTGATGAGCGCCCCCGAGAGCAGCGCGGACACGGGGGTGGGCGCCTGGCTGTGCGCGTCCGGCAGCCACATGTGGAGCGGCGCGAGCCCGGCCTTCGTGCCGTAGCCCACCATCACGAAGATGAAGCCGATGCGGATGATCCCGGGGTCGAGCCGGTGCGCGACGGCCGCGATCGACGACCAGTTCATGGCGCCCGCGAAGACGCCGCCCTGCGCGTGCGCCGCCGCGCCGTAGACGAGCACGGTGCCGAAGAGGCCGAACGAGATCCCGATCGTCGTGACGATGATGTACTTCCACGCCGCCTCGAGGCCGTGCTTGTCGCCGTGGAAGCCGACGAGGAGCGCCGAGGTGATGGTCGTGCCCTCCATCGCGATCCAGAGGATGCCGAGGTTGTCCGAGAGCACCGTCACGAGCATCGTCGCGACGAAGCCGTGGACGAGCGCGAAGTACCAGCGGAGCCGGTCCTCGCGCATCTCGCCGCGGGCGACCTCGTGGCGCATCCAGCCGACGCTGGCGACCGCCACCGCCACCGCGAGGAGGCCGACGAGGAGGAGGAAGATCACGGCTACGTCGTCGGCGCGGAAGACGCCCAGCGCGGTCACCGCGCCGTGAGCCGCCACCTGTCGCGCGATCCCCGCCGTGAGCCCGAGCACGGCGAGCGAGCCGGCCACGTCGAGCGCGGCGAGCATGCGGCGGTCCCGGACGAGCAGCATGACGAGCCCGACGGCGAGCGGGACGAGCGGCGCGATCCAGAGGAGGTGCGAGGTCATCGTCAGCCCTTGAGGCTCTCCAGATCGGCGATGTCGGCGTCCACCGAGGACCGCACCCGCAGCACGAGGATGCCCATCACGAGCGCGCCGAGGACCACGTCGAGGATGACGCCGATCTCGATGATGAGCGGCATGCCCTGGCTGATGGCCATGGCCGTGAAGAAGATGCCGTTCTCCGAGGC
Organism: Anaeromyxobacter sp.; assembly: GCA_035702465.1. Lineage (GTDB taxonomy): Bacteria > Myxococcota > Myxococcia > Myxococcales > Anaeromyxobacteraceae > Anaeromyxobacter. The sequence continues at coordinate 4,103 of DASSQM010000506.1, forward strand.
GAAGAGCCCCACCATCTGCACGAGGGCCTTCCGGCGCGACGCCATGACGAGCACGCCGATGAGGATGAGCGTGACACCCACCGGCAGCGCGTTCCCGGTGATCGCCTGCCGGACGGGGCCGAGCGATGCGTTCAGGTGGAAGGCGAGGACGACGATCGCCGCGGCGAGCGCGAGCGTGACGTGCATCGGGATCACGGCCTCGATCTCGCGCGAGATCTGGACGCGCCGGACGACGCGCAGGAGCAGCCACGGCAGGAAGATCGCCTTCGCGCCGATGGTGATGGCCGCGATGATCCAGAGGTCGACGTTGCCGGTCGCCGCCGCGAGGACCGCGCCGGCGACGCCGAGGAAGGCCGCCTGCGCGGCGACCGCGTAGATCGCGCGGAAGAGCTGCCCCGACGCGAGGATGAGCAGCATCGTGAAGAGGAGCAGGGCCCCGAGCACGTCGATGAGCCGGGTGGCGAGGTCGACGCTCAGGAACATCACAGCACCCTCAGCGCGAGCGCGAGGAACGCGCACACGAGCCCGACGCCCAGGAACTGCGGCACGCGGAAGAAGCGCAGCTTCGCGTACGAGGACTCGACGAGCGCGAGGAAGCCGGCGAGCAGGGCGACCTTCGCGGCGAACGCGGCGAGCGCCAGCGCGAGCTCGGCGGGGGCGGCGCCGCGCGCGAGCCCGAGCGGCAGGAACAGCGCCGCCACGAGCGCGAGCGTCACGAGCTGCTTCACGTGGGTGGCGAGCACGATGCAGGCGAGGCCGGGCCCGGAGTGCTCGAGCAGCATGCCCTCGTGCAGCATGGTGAGCTCGAGGTGCGTGTCCGGGTTGTCGACCGGGATGCGGCCCGTCTCGGCGAGCGCCAGGATCAGCATCGCGAACAGCGCGAGCAGGTCCGGCGCCTGCCACGCCACGGCGAGCGACCCGCGCCGCGCGGCGAGGAGGCCGACGTCCGTGGTGCCGCCCGCCACCGCGATGGAGAAGACGGCGAGCATGAGCGCCGGCTCGACGAGGAGGCCCACCGTCATCTCGCGCGACGCGCCCATGCCGCCGAACGCGCCCCCCGCGTCGAGCGCGCCGATGGCGAGGAGGAAGCGCGCGAGCGCGAGGAGGCCCACGAGGAGGATGGCGTCGCCGAGCGGCAGCGCCGCCCCCTCGGCGGGCGCCCACAGGACGGGCAGCATCGCGGCGGCCGTGACGGTCGCCGCGAGCACGAGCACGGGGACGGCGCGGAAGAACGGCGTCGCCGTGTCGGCCTGGACGGTCCCCTTGCGGAGGAGCTTCGCGAGATCGCGGTAGGGCTGCACCACGCTCGCGCCGCGGCGGCACTGCAGCCGTGCCTTCCACTTCTGGACGACGCCGGTGACGAGGGGCGCGGCGGCCACGAGCAGGGCCGCCTGGGCCGCCGTCCGGAACGCCTGTGCGACCGCCGTCTCCATGGAGCGCTAGCCCCTCGCGAAGAGAAGGAGCGACACGACGAGCGTGCCGAGGACGAAGGCGATGTAGCCGTGGATGCGCCCGGTCGAGTAGGTGCGGATCTCGTGCGCCGTGGCGGTGACCCACCGCTTGACGCGCGCGTAGAGCATCGTCTCGGCGAGGTCGACCACCTCGCCGGCGTAGCCGAGCCGGCGCACGACGTACGGGTTCGGGCCCGGCTCGCGCAGGATCTCCCGCCGCGGCCGGTAGAGCGCGGCGAAGATGAGCCGGAGCGGCTTCGCGACCGCGGTCGCGGTGTAGTCGACGCGCGCGCTCGGCGTCATGCCGCACGTCCAGGTCGGCGCGAGGCGGCGCGGCGCCGACCGCGGCCAGGTGCGCAGGACCCACGCGGCGGCGGCCGCGAGCGCGAAGAGCGCCGCCGCGGCCGTGACGGAGATCGCCGTCGCGCCGGCGGCGTCGCCCGCGGAG
>DASSQM010000507.1:0-8977 GCA_035702465.1 Anaeromyxobacter sp.
TCACGCAGTGAGGGGCACCCCGTGGTTCGTGGTTCGTGGTTCGTGTGTCGTGAACCGTCCCGCGTGATCCGTCCAACGATGCGAGCGGCGTGACGGGCCGAAGGCCCGGCGCGCCGCTCGCAAGCGACGCGCTGACAGTCACAGCCCGAGCATTGACCCGAACCGATCGGCGTCCATCCCCCTCAGCGCCACGAGCCGCTCCACGAACGGCCGAAAGTCCTTGCGAGGCATCCTGTCCCTCCCCAGGTCCGGCCCGCGGAGCGCCACGAGCCGCGACGCCGCGAACCGCAGGGCGGCGAAGCGGGCGTACGGGAGGAGCGCCTCCGACGTCTCCGGCTCCACGCGCCGGCCGCCGCGGTAGCCGGCGGCGAGCGCGGCCGCGCGCGCGGGGACGAAGCCCTCGTCCCAGCACCACGCGGAGAGCGCCACGCCGAGGTCGAGCGCGAACGCGTCGATGCAGCTCATCTCCCAGTCGAGGAGCGCGCTCGGGCGGCTGCCGATCCAGAGGACGTTGTCGACGAAGAGATCGCCGTGGACGAGGCCGCGTGGCGCGCCCGGGAGGGCGTCCGAGCGCGCGAGCTCGTCCTCGAGGACCGGCAGCGCGGCGCGCGCGTCCGCGCCCCCCGGATCGTCGCGGAGCGCCGCGAGCCACCCCGCGACGCGCGCAGGGCCGTACGGGTTCGCGCGGTCCGCGGCGAAGCCCGCCGCGAGCTCGTGCAGCCGCGCGAGCGCCTCGCCGACGCGCCCGCAGCGCTCGGGCGTCACGTCCCGCGCGCGCAGCTCCTCGCCCGGCGCGTACGCGAAGAGGAGCGCGCTCTTGCCGCGCGCGCGGGCCGCCGGCGCGCCGCCGGCGGTGCGCAGGAGCCGCGGCGCGGGGAAGCGCGCCGCCTCGAGGTGCGCGTGCACCTCCGCCTCGAACGCGACGTCCGCGTCCGTGCTCGCCTCCGCGAGCCGCAGGAAGAAGCGCCTCCCGCCGGACCACACGTGGTGGTTCGTGTTCACGTATCCCTTCGGCTCCGGGACGACGCGCTCCGGCGGCGGAAGGCCGTAGGCGGCGAGCACCTCCGCGATCTCCTCTCCCGAGAGCTCGGTGTAGATCGCCATGGCTCAGGGCTCCGGCGGCCCGGCCATCGCCTCGGCGAGGCCGATCGGCCGCCACTCCGCCTCGACGACGCGCCAGCCGTCCCGCTCGCGCTCGAGCCGGCACTGGAAGCGGTGCGCGCTCGCCTCGCCGGGGAGGAGCGCGCCGAGGCCCTTCCCCTTGCCGGCCGCGCGCGCGAGCACCGCGTCGACGTTCGCCCGCGCGCGGTCGCCGTCGACGGCGACCTTCGCGCCCGCGATCGTCACGGAGACCCAGTCACCTCGGAGTACCTGCCACGCGACGAGCCGCTTCACGCCGTCGCGGTCGAGCCCCTGGCCGCGGAACCGCTCGGAGACGCCGTCGACGGCGGCGCCGGCGCGCTTCTCCTCCGCGGCGCGGGCGGCGTCGTCGAAGAGCGCGCGGATGGCCTCCTCGTCGGTCGGGCCGCGGCGGCCGGCGCGCGCGATCGCCCAGATCGCGAGCGCCGCGGCGGCGGCGGCGAGGACGACGAGGAGGACGCGGCGGGACACCATCGGGGCTCCGGGGAGAGGGAGGCGGGCCCTCGCTCCTTCCTTGGTCGGGCGCGCCGCCGACGGCGCAAGTAGACTCCACACCCGTGAGCCGGGACAAGAAGGACCACATCGCGCTCTCGGACGCGCACAACTCGCGCGGCATCGAGCTCGCGGATCGCGGCTGGCTCGACGAGGCGATCAAGGAGTTCCAGAAGGCGATCGAGCTCGATCCCGGCTCCGCTCACGCGCACGACAACCTCGCCACCGTCTACTCGGAGAAGAAGCTCTTCCGCGACGCGCTCGGCGAGTACCTCGTCGCCATCCGGCTCGAGCCCGACAGCGCGACGGCGCACTACAACCTCGCCTGCTTCCTCGCCACCCACGGGCTCGACATGGCGGTGGCCGAGTACGAGGACGCCATCCACCAGGATCCGGACTACCCGGACGCGCACCTGAACCTCGGCCTCACCTACGCGGACCAGGGCAAGGTGGACCTCGCGGTGAAGCAGCTCGAGCGCGCCATCGCGCTCGCCCCCGAGGATCCGTTCGCGCGGCACGAGCTCGCCACCATCCAGATGGACGAGGGCGACTACCGCGGCGCCATCGCCCACCTGAAGGAGGTCGTGCGGCTCGAGGCCTCGAACTTCGAGGCGTGGCTCGACCTCGGCATCTGCTACGCGCAGAAGGGCTTCTACGCCGAGGCGGAGCGCGCGTACGCGAAGGCACGCGAGCTGCAGCCGGAGGACCTGCTCCTCAACTACAACGTCGCGGCGCTGTTCGCGCTCTGGGGCAAGCCCCGCGACGCGCTCGACGCCCTGCGCAAGGCGCTCTCCATCGACCCGGCGAAGGTCCGCGGCTGGCTCCAGAACGATCCGATGTTCGAGGCGCTCGAGGGCACGGCCGAGTTCGACGAGCTGGCCCGCGGATAGGCACACGCTTCGGGCGGGCTGAGGCGTCCCGGACCCGTTTCACGCTCGGCGCGACGTCCGCTACGCTCGCGGGATGCCCGAGCTCGCCTTCTTCCGCCACGGCGAGGAGCTCCTCCGCGTGGCGCTCGACGACCGCACCGCCATCGGTCGCGATCCGGAGTGTGACGTCTCCCTCCCCGATCCGACCCTCTCGCGCGTCCAGGCGGTGATCGAGCGGCGCGGCGACGCGTTCCACCTGGTGGACCGCTCCGGCCGCGGCACGCACGTCTCCGGGGCGGAGGTGAAGGACGCGGCGCTGCGCGACGGCGCGGAGATCGCGCTCGGGACCTGGCGCGCGCTCTTCCGCGCCTCGCAGTCGGCCCCCGCCGAGGAGACGCGCGCCCGCGGGGGCACGCAGGTGCGACCCGCGACCCCCGATCCCGGCGCGCCGCCGCCCGCGCGGCTCCGCGTCCGCGCGGCGGGGCGCGACCGAACCATCCCGCTCACCCCCGCCGGCGTCCTGGTGGGCAAGGACCCGGCCTGCGACGCGCCCGTGGACGACCCGTACGTCTCGGCGCGCCACCTGCGCATCGACGCGGAGGGCGGGCGCTGGATCCTGCGGGACCTCGGCTCGACGAACGGCACCTTCATCTCCGGCGCCCGGGTGGCGCGGGCGGAGCTCCCGCTCGGCGTCCCCATCCATCTCGGCGACGCGGAGCTCGTGCTCGAGCCGCGCGAGGCTCCGGAGCCGCCTCGCGCGGAGAGCTTCGAGGGCATGGTCTCCCTCGACCCCGGCATGCGGCAGGTGTTCGAGCTCGTGGAGCGCGTGGCGGGCTCCGATGCCGCGGTGACCATCCTGGGCGAGACGGGCACGGGAAAGGAGCTCGTCGCGCGCGCCCTGCACGCGCGCTCCTCCCGGCGGGAGGGGCCGTTCATCCCGGTGAACTGCTCGGCCATCGCCGAGTCGCTCATCGAGTCCGAGCTGTTCGGCCACGAGAAGGGCGCGTTCTCCGGCGCCGAGCGGCTGCGCAAGGGAGCGTTCGAGGAGGCGGACCGCGGCACGATCTTCCTCGACGAGATCGGCGAGCTCCCCACGGATCTCCAGCCGAAGCTCTTGCGCGTCCTCGAGCTCGGCGAGGTGAAGCGCGTCGGCGCCTCGCGCCCGATCCAGGTGAACGTGCGGATCGTCGCCGCGACGCACCGCGATCTCCGGGCGCAGGTGCGGGCGGGCAAGTTCCGCGAGGACCTCTACTACCGGCTCTGCGTCGTGCCCATCACCGTGCCGCCGCTCCGCCAGCGCAAGGGCGACGTGCGCGCCCTCGCGGAGGCGTTCCTCGAGCGCGCGAGCCCGCGCGGCGTCGTCGTGCGCTGGTCGCCCGAGGCGCTCGCGAAGCTCGAGGGCTACGACTGGCCCGGCAACGTGCGCCAGCTCAAGAACGTGGTGCAGCGCGCGCTCCTCTTCCGCGGCGAGGGACTCGCCGTGCCGCCGGACGCGGTGACGTTCGAGGACACGCGCGCGCGCCCCGCCGCCGGCCCCGGCGGCGACGACGACGTGATGTTCGTGCGCGGCCTCACGCTCGAGGACATCGAGCGCGAAGCCATCCGGCTGTCGCTGCGGCGGAACGCCGGCAAGCGCGCCGCCGTCGTGAAGGAGCTCAAGATCGCGAAGAGCACGGTCCTGAAGCGGATCGGCCAGTGGGGCCTGCACGACGAGGGCCGCGTCGCCGGCGTGCCGCCGGAGCCCGAGGACGAGGATGAGGGGTGACGTGCTAGAATGCGCGGCTTTCCAGCGGAGAGAGAGCCGTGCAGATCGTCGCCCTCGACCTCGAAGGTGTCCTCGTCCCGGAGATCTGGATCGCGTTCTCGGAGCGCACCGGCATCCTCGAGCTCCGGCGCACGACGAGAGACGAGCCCGACTACGACAAGCTCATGCGCGGCCGGCTCGAGCTCCTGCGCAGGCACGGCCTCGGCCTGCCCGACATCCGGGAGGTCATCTCCGGGATGTCGCCCATGCCGGGCGCGAAGGCGTTCCTCGACGACCTGCGCGCGCGCTTCCAGGTCGTGATCCTCTCCGACACCTACTACGAGTTCGCCATGCCGCTCATGGCGCAGCTCGGGATGCCCACGCTCTTCTGCCACCGCCTCGTCACGGACGAGACGGGCGTCGTCACGGGGTACCGGCTGCGCATGCCGGAGCAGAAGCGCGCGTCGGTGCGGGCGCTGCGGTCCATCGCGTTCAAGGTGATCGCGGCCGGCGACTCGTACAACGACACCGCCATGCTCGCGGAGGCCGACGCCGGGATCCTGTTCCGGCCCCCGCAGAACGTCATCGACGAGTTCCCGCAGTATCCGGTCGTGCGCGACTACCCGGCGCTGGCCGCCGCGATCGCGGACGCGAGCCGGCGCATCGAGTCGCCTTCCACTAATTGAGCATCTTCCGGCCCGGCCCGCCCGGCGGGTCTCGCTCGACGGAGAGCGGGCTGGTGTCCTCGGGCAGGTCGATGGCATCCGCGCGGCCCTCGAACCCGCCATCGGGCCGCGTGAGGATGCCGTCGAGGTGGCGCGCGATGGCGCGGTCGAGGTCGTGCTCGGCCACGAGCACCGGGTTCACGGGCATGCCCGTCGCGAACGCGAGGTCGTCGACGGCGCGGAGGTCGGCGGGATCCGCCAGCGCCACCACGAGGCCGCGCCGGATGCCGCCCTGCACCTCGAGCGGGAGCACCTTGCGGCTGCGGATCAGCTTCTCGGGCACGAGCGCGAGGACGTGGCGCGCGATGGGCCGGTCGCCGATCTCGACGAGCGGGACGCCGAGCTGCTCCGAGACGGTCTCGAGGACGGCGCGCTCCGGCATGAACCCGAGCTGGACGATGGCGCGGCCGAGGCGACCGCCCCAGCGGCGCTGGTGGGCGAGCGCGCTCTGGAGCTGCATGGTGTCGATGTCGCCTCGCTGCACGAGCATCTCGCCGATGCGCACCCGGGCCATGGCCGTTCCCTTTCGACGCCTCCGGCCTGGTGCGCTGCGAGTCGCGTGCCGACCTCGCCGTCCCGTCCTCTCACGGGGTTCGGCCGCCCCCGGCCGTCCGGGGGCGCACGGGTCGTCACACGCACAGGCGGCGCGCACCGCCGGCGACGTGGGAGGCCATCCTACCTCTTCTTCGTCCCGGATTTCTTCTGGGAGGCCGGCGCGGGCTGCAGGTCGGCGAGCCGCTCCTTCGCGCCCTTCGCCGCCTTCGACTTCGGGTACTTCTCGACGAGCTGGTCGAGCACGGCCTTGGCGTCGTCCTTCATCTCGAGCTTCAGCATCGCGTCGGCGGCGCCGAGCATCGCGTCCGGCGCGAGGTCCGAGCGCGGGAAGTCCTCGGCGACCTTGCCGTAGGCGAGGAGCGCATCGCGCCAGCGCTTCTGGCCGAACGCGAGCTGGCCCGATCGGAACCGCGCCTCCGCGGCCTTCGGGTCCGACGGCCACTTGCGCGCGTACTCCTCGTACATCTCGCGGGCCACGCCGGAGTCGCCGTCCTTCTCGGCCTTCTGCGCCATCGCGAGGAGCGAGCCCTTCTCGTCCCCCCTCGGCAGCGCGGACATCCGCTGGCGCGCCTCGTACTCGTCGAGCGCGCCGGCGCCCTTCAGCGCGGCGAAGCGGCCCTCCGTCTTCTGATCGAGCGAGGCGATCCCCTTCTCGACCTCGGAGAGCTTGTGCTGGGCGACCTCGAGGTCGCCCTTCACGCGCGCGAAGTCCTCCTGGAGGCGGCCGAGCTGCACGCCCAGGTCCGCGCCGCTGCGCCGCGCCGCCTGGTTCAGCTCGTCGATCTTCGTCTGCACTTCCTGGATCTTCTGGTCGACCTTCGCGACGCGCTCGCGGACGACCTCCCGCTGCTCGTCGAGCGTGCGCTGCTGCTCGACGCCCTGCACCTCCAGCTTCTGGATGCGCGCCTCCATCTGGCGGCCCCGCTCGATCGGGACCCAGCAGCCCCCGAGGGCCGCTGCGCCCGCGAGGGCCGCGAGGCGGAGGCGCGCGCTCCTCACCGGTTCACCTCGAACTCGTCGCGGCGGTTCTTCGCCCAGCAGTTCTCGCTCGAATCGGTGCAGATGGGCTTCTCCTTCCCGAAGCTGACGGTGTCGATCCCGCCCGGAGCGCCGAGGTCCCCGAGGTACTTCTTGGCGGCCTCCGCGCGGCGCGCGCCCAGCGCGATGTTGTATTGGGTCGTTCCGCGCTCGTCGCAATGGCCCTGGACGAGGACCTTCTTGGCCGGGGCGCGCTTCAGGCACCCCGCGAGCTTCTGCAGGGTCCCCTGCGACTCCGGGGTGAGCGTCGACTTGTCGAACCCGAAGTGGATCGTGAAGGTCGACGCATCGGCGCACTCGGCCGGGACGGACGGCCCCGCCGGCGCGGCGGGCGTCTCGGCGCGCTGGGCCGCGACGCAGCGCTCGTTCTCGCAGCGCTGGCCGGGGCCGCAGTCCGCGTCGCCCTGGCACTGCGGCTTCGGCACGCACTTGTTCGACCGGCAGACGAAGCCCGCCTGGCAATCCGAGTCGGCGCCGCACTCCTGGCAGCGGCCGTCGACGCAGACCTTCCCGTAGCCTTCCTGTGCGAGGCAGTCCTTGCTCGTCTTGCACTCGCCGTTCTTCGGCTTCGCGGGGCAGCCTGCGAGAACGCCGAGGCCGGCGGCGAGGAAGGTCAGGAGCAGAACGCGGCGCATGTGCTCTCCCTTGGGCAGGTGTGAGCCTCGGCGTGTGGAACGCCAAGGAAAAGGCTCCGTTCAAATGGATCCGTTCGAAACGGCTGTCAAAGGATTTCGTTCCACCGCGACATCCGGTATGGACATCCGGTCATGCCCGCGACCGTCCTCATCGTCGACGACGAGAAGAACATCCAGCTCACGCTCTCGCGGGCGCTCTCCATGGAGGGCTGGTCGGTCGAGGTCGCGAGCGGAGGGCGCGAGGCGCTCGAGAAGATCGCGGCGCTCCCGATCGAGGTCGTGGTGATGGACGTGCGGATGCCCGACCTGGATGGGTTGTCCGTCCTGGAGAAGGCCCGCGAGATGCGCCCCGACCTGCCCGTCGTGATCATGTCCGGCCACGGCTCGATCGAGACGGTGCGGAGCGCGTTCAAGCTCGGCGCCTTCGACTACCTCGAGAAGCCCATCACCGAGAAGGAGAAGCTCCTCGTCGCGGTGAGGAACGCGCTCGCGCTACGCAGCCTGCGCGAGGAGAACGCGCGGCTGCGGCGCGAGGCGGGCCCGGGCGAGATGGTGGGCAGCGGCCCGGCCATGCAGCGGCTGTTCGAGCTCGTGCGCCGGGCGGCTCCCTCCGAGGGGCGCGTGCTCGTGACGGGCGAGAACGGCAGCGGCAAGGAGCTCGTGGCGCGCGCCATTCACGCGCAGTCGCGGCGGGCCGCCGGCCCGTTCGTGAAGCTGAACTGCGCGGCCGTGCCGGCCGACCTCATCGAGAGCGAGCTCTTCGGGCACGAGCGCGGCGCGTTCACGGGCGCGGTCGCCGCGCGGCGGGGCAAGTTCGAGCAGGCCGACGGCGGCACGCTCTTCCTCGACGAGGTCGGCGACATGCCTGCCGCCATGCAGGCGAAGGTGCTGCGCGTCCTCCAGGAGGGCGAGTTCGAGCGCGTCGGCGGCCAGCAGACGCTGAAGGTGGACGCGCGCGTGGTCGCCGCGACGAACAAGGACCTCGACGCGGAGGTGAAGGCGGGCCGGTTCCGCGAGGACCTCTTCTACCGGCTCGCGGTCGTGCCGATCCACGCGCCGCCCCTGCGCGAGCGCAGGGAGGACGTGCCGGAGCTCGCCTCGCGCTTCCTCGCCGAGGCGTGCGAGCGGAACGGGCGCAGGCCGATGAGGCTCGCCCGCGAGGCGCTGCTCGTCCTCCAGGGCCACGGCTGGCCGGGGAACGTGCGCGAGCTCCGGAACCTCGTCGAGCGCCTCGCCATCCTGTGCGACGGGCCGGAGATCTCCGCCGACGACGTCTCCGCGGTGCTCCCCGGCGCGCGGCGCCCGAAGGCGGAGCGCTTCCGCACCGGCGCGTCCTTCCACGACCTCGTCGAGGAGGCCGAGCGCGAGATCATCCTCGGGGCGCTCGAGGCGAACGCGGACAACGTGTCGGACACGGCGCGGGCGCTGGGGCTGGAGCGCAGCCATCTGTACAAGAAGATGAGGGGGCTGGGGATCAAGAGGGGCGAGGGGGAGAAGACGTAGACCGTCCGGCGCGTGGTCGTCTGCGAAGGCCCGGCGCGGGGGACGCAACCCGCTGCGTGTCTCGCGCGCCACACGGGGTGGGAATTGCCGCCCATTCCGAGCGTTCCGACTTCTGGCACGCCCCCTGCTCCCCGCGGTCCGGAGAGATGCCCACCCCCCGCGAAACCACCGCTTTGCCCCCCGCCGCTCCCGGCGCTATCGTGCGCCGGCTCGTGCGGATCCTCGCCTCTCTCTCCCCTCGTCTCCGCAGGCGGGCGCGCTGGCTGGCGCTCGCCG
>DASSQM010000508.1:0-4128 GCA_035702465.1 Anaeromyxobacter sp.
GAGCTCTACGGGCCGGCCGCGCTCGGCGCCTCGGGCCGCAGGGCGGGCGGCGCCGCCGCGTACGCCCGCGACCTCGACGCCGCGCGGGCGGCGCTCGGGGACAAGCTCGGCGAGCGGCCTCTCGTCGTGAAGGCGGTCCGGGCGCAGGGGTCCGATCTCGTCGTGTCCGGCGCCGACGCGGCGGTCCTCGCAGGCGAGGACCTCCGCTTCCTCGCCGACGGCAAGGTCGTGATCCTCGCCGACTGACGACAGGAGATCCCGATGAACCGCGCCCTCGCACTCGCCCTCGCGCTCGGCTCCGCGGCCGCGGCCGAGGACGTCCGCACGACCGAGGCCACCGGGCAGGCCGCGATCGCGGCCGACCCGCTCGCCGCGAAGGAGCAGGCGAAGGACGACGCGCTCCGCAGCTGCGTCCAGCAGGTCGCGTCGACGCTCGTCACCGCGGCGACCGAGACGGACCAGGCGCAGCTCCTCTCCGACCGCATCTACGCGCACTCCGTCGGCTACGTTCGGCGGTTCCAGGTCCTCGACGACCGGCAGGACGGCAACACCTGGGTGACGAAGCTCCGCTGCGAGGTGTCCGAGGCGAAGCTCGACGAGGACATGATGGCGTTCGGCATCGCCTACCGGCGGGCCGGGATGCCGCGCATCTTCGTGCTCGTGGCGGAGCAGTCGATCCACGCCACCCAGGCGACCGGGTGGTGGCAGGGCGGCGGCAACGCGGCCGACCTGCGCGTCGTCGAGAACGCGTTCCTCGACCGGATGGAGAAGTCCGGCTTCACCTTCGTCGATCCCGAGGTGCTGCAGGGGAAGGTGAAGCTCGAGGCCATCGGCGCGGACCCCAACCTCCAGCAGGCCCGCGAGATCGGCGTGAAGACGGGCGCCGACCTCGTCATCGTCGGGCGCGCCATCGCGAAGCCGCTCGGCGAGATCCCGCTCGAGAACGGCACCTTCTACTCGGCGGTGGCGAACGTCTCGGCGCGGGCCGTCCGCGCCGACACGGGCGAGATCGTGGCGACCGCCGAGTTCACCGCCCCGGCGGGCCGGGGCTTCGAGCAGACCACGGCGGGGCGGAACGCGCTGTCCGAGGCGGGCCGGCAGCTCGCCCGCGAGCTCTTCGCGCGCGTCGGCAAGGTGTGGACGCGCGAGCAGTCCGGCGGGCGGCGGATCGCCATGGCCGTGCACGGCGTCGACGACTACGCGCGGCTCGCCGCGTTCAAGGGCGTGCTCCTGCGGAGCGTGCGCGGCGTGAAGGACGTGCAGGAGCGCTCGATGGAGAACGGCCGGGCCGACCTCGACGTGACGCTCGCCGGGACGAGCCAGTCCTTCGCGACGGATCTCGCCACGCGGAAGTTCCAGGGGTTCACGGTCAAGGTGAAGAAGGTCACGCAGGGCGCGGTGGAGGTGGAGCTCAAGTGACGCGCCCCGGCCGGCCAGCCTTCCTCGCCGCCGCGGTCGCCGGCGTAGCGCTGCTCGCCGCGCCCGCCCCGGCGGCGGTGGCGCGCCCCGCCGGGAGCGTGACGTTCGTGTCCGGCGAGGCGACCCGCTCCGCCGCCTGGCGGACCGAGCGGCTCGCGCCGGGGACGCCGGTCTTCGCCGGCGACGCGCTCGAGACGCGGCGGCGCACCCGCCTCGAGGTGAGGCTCGCGGACGAGAGCGTGCTCCGGCTCGGGCCCCTGTCGCGGGCCGTGGTCGAGGAGGCCGCGTTCGGGAGCACCCCCGAGGACCGCAAGGTGAGCGCGAAGCTCGTCGTGGGGAAGATCTGGGCGAACGTCGCGAAGGCGGTGGGGGGCGAGGCGCGGTTCGAGGTGCAGACCGACAACGCCGTCGCGGGCGTCCGCGGCACGACGTTCCGCGTCGACGCCGCGAAGGACAGGTCGGTGGTGGTGAAGGTCTACAGCGGCACGGTCGCGGTCGCAGGCGGGCGGGTCCCGCGCCCCGGGCACGGGGCGCCGCGCGAGCGCCGCGAGGTGCCGGGCCCCGAGGAGGTGTCGCGGGAGCAGTGGGAGAAGCTCGTCGGCGCGATGATGCAGGTGAAGGTCTCTGCGGCCGGCGTGCCGGCCGAGCCGGAGCGGTTCGCGCTCTCGAAGGCGGGGCGGGACGAATGGGAGGAGTGGAACAGGAGCCGGGACGCGGCGAGGTGAAGGACGCGGGGTCGCCGTACACGCTCGCGAACGGCCTCACCGCGCTGCGCATCGTGCTCGCGCCGGTCTTCCTCGTGCTGTACGTGGAGGGCGACCGGATGCGCGCGCTCGCGGCGTTCGCGGCCGCGGCGGCGACCGACGTCCTCGACGGGCTCGTGGCCCGCGCGCTGGGCGAGCAGTCCCGGCTCGGCGCGTTCCTCGATCCGATCGCCGACAAGTTCCTCGCCGCGTGCGCGCTCGTCGCGCTGGCCGCGGCCGGGCGGCTCCCCTGGTGGCTCCCGGCGCTCGTCGTCTCGCGCGACCTCGCCCAGCTCGCCGGCGCCGCGTTCCTGCGCACCACGCACCACACCGTCCCCGTGGCGCCGACACGCATCGGCAAGTACGCGACCGTCGCCATCGCGGTGACGGTGGTGGTGAGCCTCGCCGGGGACCTCGTCTACCCTGGCCGGGAGATCTCGGGCTTCGTCGTGGCGTTCGGGCTCATCGCGACGGAGTGCGTGGCCATCTCGTTCGCCCAGTACTTCCTCTTCTTCCTGCGCGCGTGGCGGGCGCCGCGCGGCGCGTGACCCCACCCGCGCGGGCCCATCGAGATCGGGCCAGGCGCCCGCTTCCCGGCCGGGCGAGCGCGGGTTAATTTTTTTCCCGGAATGAGTGCGGCCCGGAAGCTCAAGCTCGTCGTCTCGGATTTCCACCTCGGAAAGGGGCCGTACCGCGACGACGGCTCCGTGAACGTCTTCGAGGACTTTCGCCAGGACGCGAAGTTCGCGCAGTTCCTCGACTATCACGCGGACGGCGAGTGGAAGGGCGCCGACGTCGAGCTCATCGTGAACGGCGACTTCTTCAACCTCCTGTCCGTCGACCTCGACGGCCGGATGCAGGAGGCCATCACCGAGCGCGTCTCGGTGGAGAAGACCGAGGCGATCCTCCGCGGCCACCCGGCCGTGTTCGACGCCCTCGAGCGCTTCGCCGGCGGCGTGGGCCGGAGCGTCACGTTCATCATGGGGAACCACGACCCCGGGCTGCTCTTCGCCGGGGTGCGCGACGCGATCACGCGGCGCGTGGGCGGCGCGCACCGCTTCATGCTCGACGCGTACGACTTCGACGGCGTGCACGTCGAGCACGGCATGCAGCGCGAGCCGATGAACGCGTTCAACCCGAAGCGCTACTTCGCCGAGCGCGACGGCGAGGTGTGCCTGAACCTGCCGCTCGGGTCGCGCTACATCATCCACGTCCTCAACGAGGAGAAGGCGCAGCGGCCGTACATCAACAAGGTGGCGCCGTTCGCGAGCTACTACCGCTGGGCCATCTTCAACGACCCCGAGGCCGTGCTGCGCATCAGCGCCCGGTCCATCGCGTTCGTCGCCGCGGCGGCGCTGCGGCGGCTCCCGCACCTCGACCCGATGCCGCTCGCGGACCTCGTGAAGCGGCTCCTGCGCTACACCGCGTTCCCGACGCTCGAGCACGAGGCGCGCCACCTGCTCGCGCACCGCGGCTATCACACGGTGATCATGGGCCACACGCACGTGCCGCTCTACCGCGAGTTCGGGCGGAACAAGGTCTACCTGAACACCGGCACGTGGAACGCGATGACCCTGCTCGACATGGGCAGCCTCGGCCGCACCGAGCAGCTCACGTACGCGCACGTCGAGTACGTGGACGGGCGGCCCCGCGCGCGGCTCCGCGAGTGGCGCGGCCTCTCGCGGCCGGCCGAGGACGTCTTCTTCTGAGGACGTGCCGCGCCGCCGAGGCGCGGCACTCGCCCGTTGACTCCTCTTCCGAGCGCGCTATAACCGCGGGCCGCAGCCGGGCGCGTAGCTCAGTGGTAGAGCGTCTGCTTGACACGCAGAAGGTCGCAGGTTCGATACCTGCCGCGCCCACACGGAACGAAGCAGGGGCTGGCGAACGCGCCGGCCCTTCTCGTTTCTGCGCACCTCGCCGGCGCCGTAGCCCGCGTGCGAGACTCGCCGCCATGGGTCGCCGCGCC
>DASSQM010000509.1:0-2794 GCA_035702465.1 Anaeromyxobacter sp.
AGCGGCCCTACCGGATCGACCGCTGCCTCACGCAGCTCCGCCTCGCGGGCGCGCTCGACCGCGTGGCCGGGATCGCGGTGGGCCAGTTCACCAGCTGTGACGAGGGCGGCGTCCTCGCGCTGGACGTCGTCCGCGAGGTGGCGCTCTCCCTCGGCGTGCCCGCCATCGAGGGCCTCTCCGCCGGCCACGTCGACGCGAACTTCGCGTTCCCGCTCGGCGCGCGCGCGACGCTCGTCGCCCCCGCGCCGAACGAGGAGGGCCCGCCGCGGCTGCTGTTCGACGGCTGGACGCCGGGGAGGCGCGAGGCGTGACCGCGGCGATCCCGGCGATCGAGCGCGTCCTCGACGAGGGACGCCGCGAGGGGGTCGCGCCCGCCCTGTGCGCGGCGGTCCGCCGGGGCGGGGCCCTCGTGCACGCGAGCTGGCACGGCGAGATCCCGGTCCCCGACCCGGCCGCGGCATCCGGGCAGGTGACGCGCAAGCTCGGCCGAGACGACCTCTTCGACGTCGCCTCGCTCACGAAGGTCATGGCCACCGCGACGATCGCGGCGCAGCTCGCGGCGGAGGGCGCGCTCGACCTCGACGCCCCCGTCGCCGCGCGGCTCGGCGGGTTCGACGCGGGCGGGAAGGGCGCCGTCACCGCGCGGCACCTGCTCGCCCATTCGTCCGGCCTGCCGTGGTGGAAGCCGTGGTTCGAGGCCGCCCGGGCCGACCCGGTGGCGCGCGCCGCCTTCCTGCCGCCCGCGGACCGCCCCGCGTTCGCCGGGCTGCGCGTCGCGTTCCGGCGCGGGCGCGAGCTCGTGCGCGCCGCGGCCCTGGCGGAGCCGCTCGAGGCGCCGCCGGGGACGCGCGCCGTGTACAGCGACCCCGGATTCATCGCGCTGGGGCTCCTCGTCGAGGAGCTCGCCGGCGCGCCCATCTCCGCGCTGTTCGAGGAACGGATCGCGCGGCCGCTGCGCCTCGGCTCGACGTTCTTCCTCGACGGCCTCGACCCCGAGCGCGGCTGGAGGCGCGCGGAGGTGCGCGCGTTCGCGCCCACCGAGCGCTGCGAGCACCGGGGCGAGGTGAACCAGGGCGCCGTGAACGACGACAACGC
This sequence comes from Anaeromyxobacter sp., assembly GCA_035702465.1. GTDB lineage: Bacteria > Myxococcota > Myxococcia > Myxococcales > Anaeromyxobacteraceae > Anaeromyxobacter. The sequence continues at coordinate 1,096 of DASSQM010000509.1, forward strand.
GTGGGCGATGGGCGGCGCCGCCGGACACGCGGGGCTCTTCTCGACCGCGGACGACGTCGCCGCGTTCGGCCAGGCCTGGCTCGACGCGCTCCGCGGGCGGCCGTCGATCGTGCGCGCCGCCCAGGCGGCCGCGTTCGCCCGCCGCGATCCCACGCCCGGCTCGACGCGCGCCCTCGGCTGGGACACGCCGTCCGCGCAGGGCTCGTCGCTCGGGACGCGCCTGGGCCGCGGCGCGCGCGGCGCGATCGGGCACCTCGGCTTCACCGGCACGTCCCTCTGGATCGACGTCGACGCCGACGTCGTCGTCGCGCTCCTCACGAACCGCGTCCACCCGAGCCGCGAGAACGAGAAGATCCGCGCGTTCCGGCCGCGGTTCCACGACGCGGTGGCGGACGCGCTCGGCATCGGGTAGACGGTTGCCCCCGTGACCGACTGGAACCGCATCCGCCGCATCCACCTCATCGGCGTCGCGGGCACGGGCATGGGCTCGTTCGCCGGCATGCTCGAGGCCGCCGGCTACGAGGTGACGGGCTCGGACGAGAACGTCTATCCGCCCATGTCGACCCAGCTCGAGCGCTGGGGCATCGGCGTCCTCACGCCGTACGCGGCGGCGAACCTCGACCGGGCGCGGCCGGACCTCGTCGTGGTCGGCAACGTCGTGCGCGCGGTGAACCCGGAGGCGGTCGCGATGCGCGAGCGCGGCCTCCCGCACGTCTCGTTCCCCGCGGCGCTCGGCGAGCTCTTCATCGGCCCGCGCCACGGCGTCGTCGTGGTCGGGACCCACGGGAAGACCACCACCTCGGCGATGCTGGGCGCGCTCCTCCACCACGCCGGCCGCGATCCGTCGTTCCTCGTCGGCGGCGTGACCCGCGACTTCGACTCGAACTACCGGCTCGGGAAGGGGCCGCACTTCGTCGTCGAGGGCGACGAGTACGACACCGCCTACTTCGACAAGGGCCCCAAGTTCCTGCACTACCGGCCGCGCACCGCGATCTTCACGAGCTGCGAGCTCGACCACGCCGACATCTACCGCGACGAGGCGCACTACGAGAGCGCGTTCGAGAGGTTCGTCGACCTCCTCCCCGCCGACGGGTTCCTGGCCGCGTGCGCGAGCTACGACAGCGTCCTGCGCATCGCCCGCCGCTCCAGGGCGCCGGTCGAGACCTACGCGGTCGACCGCGGCGGCGCGGACTGGGAGGCGCGCGGGCTCACGCTCGCCGCCGACGGCGCGCGCTTCACGCTCGTGCGCAAGGGAGAGGCGCTCGCGGACGTCCGCCTCCCGGTCGGCGGCGCGCACAACGTGGAGAACGCGCTCGGCGTCGCGGCGGCGGCGACGGCGCTGGGGCTCTCGCCGCAGGAGATCGCGGCGGGCCTCGCGGCGTTCCGCGGCGTGAAGCGGCGCCAGGAGGTCCGCGGCACGGCGGGCGGCGTCACCGTCGTCGACGACTTCGCGCACCACCCTCGCGCGGTCGAGAAGACGCTCGCCGCGATCCAGGGTACCTATCCGGGCGCGCGGCTCCTCGCGGCGTTCGAGCCGCGCTCGAACACGAGCCGGCGGAACCTGCACCAGCGCGAGTACGCGTCGGCGTCCACCTGGGGGACCGCGGCGGAGGTCTTCCTGCTCCGCCCCGCCCCCACCGACCGCGTGCCCGAGAGCGAGCGGCTCGATCTCGAGGCGGTCACCCGCGAGCTCTCCGCC
>DASSQM010000510.1:0-4941 GCA_035702465.1 Anaeromyxobacter sp.
ACGCCCTTCTGGCGCATGCCCCGGATGACCCGGGGGGCCTCGGCCAGGAACCGGCCCTCCCGCGCGTCCACCACCAGCGCCATGCGGGAGACCTCGCCGGCGGTGTGGCCGGAGAGCTCGAGGAGCTTCTCCAGGAAGACGATGGGGAGGTTGTCGACGCAGTAGAAGCCGGCGTCCTCCATGGCGCGGAGCGCGGTGGTCTTCCCCGACCCGGACACGCCGGTCAGGATCACCACCTGCGGGCCGCCGGTCTCGCTGCCGCTCATTCGACGTCGATCTCCCCGACGCGCCCGCCGGGCGCGAGGGCGATGGCGCGGTTGAGCCGCTCCTGGAACTCCCGCGCCGAGTGGTGCCCCTGGAGCTTGAGGAGGTGGTTGCGCGCCGCCACCTCCACGATGGTGGTCATGTTGCGGCCCGGCCGGACCGGGACCACCAGCATCGGGATCTCCACGTCGAGGATGCGGAACTTCCGCTCCTCGACGCCGAGCCGGTCGTACTCGACGTTGGGATCCCACTCCACCAGCTCGAGCACGATCTCGATCTTCTTCCGCTCGCGGATGGCGGCGACGCCGAACAGGTCCTTGATGTTGATGATGCCGAGACCGCGGATCTCCATGTGGTGCTTGATGATCTCGGACCCGGCGCCGTGGACCGAGTCCGGCGAGCTCCGCTTCACGTCGACGATGTCGTCCGCCACGAGCCGGTGGCCGCGCATGATGAGGTCGAGCGCGATCTCGCTCTTGCCGATGCCGGACTTGCCGAGGAGGAGGATCCCGACGCCGAAGACGTCGAGGAGCACGCCGTGCATCGACGTCTGGGCGGTGAGCACGTCCTCGAGGTAGTTCTGCACGCTCTCGATGAACGTCGACGAGAGGTGCGTGGTGCGCAGGATGGGGACGCCGGCCGCCTCCGCCGCGGCAGCCATCTCGGGGGGGACGTCGAGGCCCTTCGTGACCACGAGGCACGCGACGTCCTGCGCGAAGAAGTTCTTCAGCACTTCCTGCGCGCGCTCGCGCGGCAGGGTCTCGAGGTAGCTCATCTCCGTGTTGCCGAAGACCTGCACTCGCTCCTTGTGCAGGTACTCGGTGAACCCGGCGAGGACGAGGCCCGGCTTCTGGATCCGGGACGAGCTGATCCGGCGGGAGAGCCCCTGCCTGCCCGCCACGAGCGACAGCCGCAGGTCGAACTTCTTGTCGTCGAGGAGCGCCCCGACCCGGATCGCGTCCATTCCGGGGCGGAGTGTAACCCGCGCCCCTGCGGGCCCGCTACTTCGCCGGGGGACGCGGCGGCGCGCGGGAAGGCGCCCGGAGCGCGTCCGCCGGCCTGCGCCGCGCGCGCGGAGGCGCGGGGGCGCGGGCCCCTGCGCGCTTCCCGCCGCGGCGTTCACGAACGGAGAAATCCGTACGCGGCGTCGTACCCTTCCTCCCGGGTCATGTGAGCCTCCTCGGGCGCCGGCCGGGCGGCACCGCCATCCCCGGTGGGGGTTCGAGTCGCGTCGCCGCCCCGCGCCTTCGCGTTGACGCTATGCTTCCGTGGTCACTAGATTCCGGCGCCCGATGCGGCTCAAGGTCCTCTACCACGGGAACTGCTTCGACGGCTGCGCCTCCGCCGCGCTGTTCGGCAGGTTCTTCGTGGAGCGCGAGGCCGCCGCCCGGCTCGACGCCGTCTCGTACGTGCCGCTGCACCACCAGCAGGGCGACGCGTTCCCGAGGGACGCGTTCGACGCGGACGTGAACGCCTGCGTCGACTTCCGCTTCTCCGCCTCCCCGTCGCTTCACTGGTGGTTCGATCACCACGCGAGCGCCTTCCCGACTCCGGCCGATCGCGCCGCGTTCGAGCGCGACTCGACCGGGCGCAAGTTCTGGGATCCCGCCGCGCCGAGCTGCACGGGGTTCATCGCGCGGACGCTCGCCTCGAGGTTCGACTGGAGGACGGACGACCTCGCGGACCTCGTCGCGTGGGCGGACGTCATCGACGCGGCGCGCTTCCCGTCCGCGGAGGTCGCGGTACGGCTCGAGGCGCCGGCGCTTCGCATCATGACGCTGCTCGAGGCCACGAAGGACCCGCAGCTCCCCACGCGGATCATCGAGGCGATGCAGCGCCGTCCGCTCGCGGAGATCGCCGCGGAGCCCTGGGTGACGGGACCGCTCGGGCCGATCCTCGCGCGGCACCGCTCCGCGGTCGAGGCGGTGCGCGAGGCGGCGCGCGTGAAGGACGGCGTGGTCCTCGTCGACCTCGCGGACTCCGACGTGGACGGCGCGAACAAGTTCATCGCGTACCACCTCTTCCCCGAGGCGCGGTACACCGTGGTCGTGACCCGGGACGCGAAGCGCGCGAAGGTTTCCGTCGGCTCGAACCCGTGGGCGCGGCCGGCGCGCGCCCACGACATCTCGAAGATCTGCGAGCGCTACGGCGGCGGCGGCCACCCGGTGGTGGGCGCCGTCTCCCTCGCGCCAGATCGCCTCGACGACGCGCGGCGCATCGCCGGCGAGATCGCCTCCACGCTGCGCGCGGACCCGCTCCCCTCATGACCCCCGGCCAGTACATCCTCGTCGTGGACGACGATCAGGACTTTCGCGAGGCGCTCTCGGAGGTGCTCGGCGACGCCGGGTACCCGGTGCAGCGCGCGGAGAACGGCGAGGTCGCGCTCCAGCGCGTCGCGGAGGAGGCGCCGGGCATCGTGCTCCTCGACCTCAAGATGCCGGTGCTCGACGGCTGGGGGGTGATGGAGCGCATGCGCAGCGATCCGCGCAGCTCCGCCATCCCGATCCTCATCCTCTCGGCCTACGGCTTCGAGTGGGAGGCCGAGCTGCTCGGCGCGCAGGGCTACATCCCGAAGTCGGTCGGCATGGACGAGATCCTGGAGCGGGTCCGGAAGGCGGCCGGGCCGCCGCCGCTGAGGCACTAGCCGGGATCCCGACGCCGTACGGGTTCCTAGAACTCGAAGAGCCGGAACTTCTTGTCCATCACGCGCTTCAGGACCGGCATCGCGACGTTGTAGACGGGCACGCCCTTGGGCGTGCGCGCCTCCGGCGTGCCGTGGTGCGCGTGGCCGTGGAACACGGCGAGCGCGCCGAACGCGTCGATCGGCGCGGCGAGGCGCGTCGTGCCGAGGTACGGGCGGACCTCGGGGTCCTCGCCCTCCGTCGTGCCCGGCACCGGCGCGTAGTGCATGAGCACGACCTTCTTCGGGACGTCGAGCTGCGCGAGCGCCGCCTCGAGCTTCAGCCCCTCGCTCACCGCCTCCTGCACGAACGCCTTCACCGCCGGCTCGCCGAAGGCCTGGAGCATGGCGCGCTCGAACCCGCCCGCGAAGCCTTTCACGCCTGCGATGCCGAGGCGCTTGTCGAAGATGGCGTGATCGCCGTCGAGCACGACGACCTTCACCTCGGAGAGGATCCTGCAGATGTCCTTCACCGCGTTGCCGTCGAAGTCGTGGTTGCCGAGCACCGCCGCGCAGGGCACGCGCAGCTGCGCGAGCGCCTCCGCGAGCACCTCCGCCTCGGCGACGAGGCCGTGATCGGTGAGGTCGCCGCCGAGCACGAGCCCCTCCGCCTCGCCGTTCACGGCCTTGACGAGGTCGCGGAAGCGCCCGTGCTGGTCCTGCCTGCAGTGGAGGTCAGCGACCGCCGCCAGCCGGAAGGTCCCGTTCCCGTCCGCCATCCGTGGTCGTCCTCGACGAGGCCCGGTCGAGCTCGTCCCAGCGCCGGCCGTCCTCGTACCCGAGCTGCGTGAGGTCGTGCCCGTACTGCACGCGCGAGATGAGGTTCCCGCGGCAGAGCGGGCGCGGGTGCTCGGTCCCGAGCTCCGCCCAGGCGCGCCCGAGCAGCGTCTCCATCACCCGGTCCGGCACCTTGCAGCGCTCCCCCGGATACGCGAACCGGAACAGGAGCAGGTGCGAGAGCAGGACCTCCCAGTAGCGGTCGAAGCGGAACAGGATGCGGTCCCAGTCGAGCTCCTCGCCCATCGCGCGGACGAGGTGGTTCACGTCGGCGCCGTCGTAGCGCTCGCGCTCGAGCACGAACGCCTTCGACCAGATCATCTCCTCGGGAGGCGAGAGCAGGACGTCGACGCCCATCACGCGCCCCGGCCTCGCGTGCTCGAACCACAGGTCGTCGACCACGGCGACCCCGTTCCCGGAGGAGAAGATGAGATCCACGAACCACTCGCCGCGGAAGCCCTTCGCGATCCAGGTCGGGTCCTCGATGTGCGTGCGGAAGCCCGCGCTCTCGAGCACGGCCAGCGCGTCCTCGAGGTCGCGCTCGCGGATGAAGAGGTCGAGGTCCTTCGTGTCGCGGAAGATGCCGGTGTACTCGAAGAACGCGTAGGCGCCGGACACGAGGGAAGGCACGTGCGAGCCGGCGAGCGCCCGCAGCGCATCGGAGCGTGCGTCCAGCTCCTCCTGGCAGCGCTCTCGGGTGGCGAACTCCTCGCCGGGGGCCGGGTCCATGCCGACAAGGTGGGGAGTTCCCCCGCGGGAAGGGAAGCCATCGGGCACGGGCCTGCCCCGCGCCCGGCCGGACCCCGCGCCGCATCGCGCGCGCGTCCTCCGCCGCCGCGCGGCGTCTCCGCCGGAGGCGCGCTTGCCCGCGCGCAGGGCGGGGCGCAACGTTCGGGCGGGGGCGGCATGCGCTGGCGCTTCGTGTTCCTCTCGGCGGCCGCCGCCCTGCTCGCGTGCGAGCGCTCCGGCGAGCCGCGCGAGCAGTCCGCCCCGGCGGCGCACGGTACGGACCGGGCGAGCGGGCGCCCGGAGGGCGCCCCGCGCGGCGACCGCCACGCGAGGGCAGCGGCGCGTCGATCACTACCCGTGAAACGGGTCGACGGGACGCTCGCGAGCGTCGGGGACCGCCAGGTGGTCATCCGGCGCCGCGGCGCGCCCGACCTCTCGCTGCGGGTGTCGCAGCGCACCCGGGTGACGCTGAACGGCCGGCCCGCCGCCTT
>DASSQM010000511.1:0-5177 GCA_035702465.1 Anaeromyxobacter sp.
GATCGTCTCCGCCGCGCTGCGGGCGCTCGGCACCCCGCGGCCGCCGCGCTGCCCGGCGCTCTGGGACGGCCGCGCCGGCGAGCGCGCCGCGGACGCCGTGCTCGCGTTCCTGGAGAAGCGGATCAGCGCGAGATCCTGACCTGCGTCCCGGTGCCCTCGGTCGCCGAGGAGTTCGGGCGGTCGCGGGCGGGGATCTCGTACAGGCGCGGCTTGTGCTCGACGATCGCGTTCGCCGGCACGTCCACCCAGACCGGCGCCGTGTCGAAGTAGCCCGTCGCGGCGACCTGCACCTTGTGGCGACCCGGCTTCACCTCGCGGGAGAGCGGCGTCGTCCCGACCGGGACGTCGTCCACCGTGACCAGCGCACCTGCGGGGGTCGTCACGATGCTGAGGACGCCCTTCGCGTCCGCCTGGCCGGCGAGGAGGAGCGGCGCCGCGAGCGCGAGCTCCTTGTTGAGGCGCCGCGACGCGATCGGGACCTCGCGCTCCAGCCCGCCGAGGCGCGCGCCGGTCCTCGCGTCGGCGTGGACGAGCGCGAGCCGGTACGCCTCCCCTCGCTTGCGGAGCCAGCCGCAGACCACCCGATCGACGCCGAGGGGCGCCGCCTTCGCGGCGAGGCACCGCGCGTCGTCCGCGCAGGCGACGAGCGCGAGCGTCCCGGCCCGGCCGAGCTTCTCCTCGACCTGCGCCGGCGTCACCACCTCGAAGCCCCGCCGCGACGCCTCCGCGGCGAACGCGTCCGCCGCGCTCTTCCCGGTGAACGTGAGCTCCGGCGGGGACTCGAGCGGCACGACCGCGAGGCGCCCCTGGGGCGCCGCGGCGGCGCCGGTCGCGAGGGCGGCGAGGAGCCAGGTGGGCGCGGGCATGTCGCTCGATGGTTTCAGGGCGGGCGCGGCGGTTCAAGTGCTATGTTCCCGCGCGTGTCGCACATCGTGCGCGTCCGCTTCACCGTCGAGCCGAACTACGCGGGATGGCGGCTCGACCGCTACCTCCAGGAGAAGATCCAGCGGCTCTCCCGCGCGCGCGTCCAGTACCTCATCGACCACCGCCTCCAGGCGGAGGGCGGCCGCGCGCTGAAGGCGTCGACGCGCGTCGTCCCGGGCCTCGCGTTCGTGCTGCTGCGCGACGCGGAGCCGGAGCCCGAGGCGCCGCTCGAGTTCGGGGTGATCCACGACGACGGCGCCCTCGTGGTGGTCGACAAGCCCGCCGGACTGCCCGTGCACCCCACGGCGCGGTACGCGGCGCACACGTTCACCGCCGCGGCGAAGATCCGCTTCCCGGGCCGCAAGATCGACCCCGCGCACCGGATCGACCGCGAGACCTCCGGCCTCCTCGCCTGCGGCGGCGCGCCGGAGTTCACGAAGCGCATGAAGCGCGACTTCGCGGACGGCCGCGTCGCGAAGACCTACCTCGCCCTCGCCGTGGGGCAGCCGCGCACCGATCGGTTCGAGGTGGACGCCCCGCTCGCGCTCACCGGGGCGTCGGCCGTCCGCGTCCGCATGCACGTCGACGCCGGCGGGCTGCCGTCGGTCACCGCGTTCGAGGTGCTCGAGCGCCGCGCCGCGCCGGACGGGGCGCCGGTGGCGCTCCTCGCCTGCCGCCCGCGCACCGGGCGGCAGCACCAGATCCGCGCCCACCTCCTCCACGCCGGCCTGCCGATGGTGGGCGACAAGATCTACGGCCCGGACGAGAGCATCTTCGACCGGTTCACGCGGCGCGAGATGACCGACGACGACCGCGCCCGCCTGCGCCTCCCGCGTCACGCGCTGCACGCCTGGCGGCTCGAGCTCCCGCACCCGCGCACGCGCGAGGAGGTCCGCCTCGAGGCGCCGCTCGCGGAGGACCTGCGGGCGTTCTGGGACGCGTGCGCCAGCTCCTAGGCCGGGGGAACGCTCGGCCCTTCGACGAGCCCAGGGCCTCGCGCCCCCTGATTCCCCCGGCTCGTCACCCGAGCGCGAGCCACGCCCCGGCGCCGGCGAGCGCCACGCCGGTCGCCCGTGCGAGCAGCTCGCCGCGCGGGACGATCTTCTCGAGCGTCATGAGGACGGTGAGCGACGCCATCCAGAGGAGGTTCATCACCCCGGCGACGAACATGACCAGCATGAGCGCCCAGCAGCAGCCCAGGCAGAAGAGCCCGTGGTCGATGCCCATCGTGAACGAGCCGTACCGGCCGGCGCGCCACCTCGTCATGAGGAACATGAGCGGAGAGCGGCACCGCGCCAGGCAGGCGGTCTTGAGCGGCGTGAGCTGGAAGAGACCCGCGCCGACGAGCACCGCGCCGCCGGCGGCGGCGCTGCGGAGCTTGCCCATCACCGGTGTCAGGACCCCCGCGTGCTCGAGCCCGTACTCGAGGACGGCGGCGGCCGCGCCGAAGGCGAACCACGCGCCGAGGTAGCCGAGCACGAGCTGGGCCGTCGCGGCGCCCGCGCCCGACGACGGGTGTCGGGCGTCCCAGAAGCGGCCGAACAGCAGCACCAGGGGGAGCGTCGTCGGCAGCATCATGGCGACCGCCATCACCGTCCACATCACGAGCAGCCACGCCCAGTACGCCGCGCTCGACGAAGCCATCCCCGGCATCGCGGCGCAGTGGGCCGGAACGGCTCCGCTCGCGACGGCCATGTCGCCCGCCATCCAGGCGAGGTAGGCCCACGAGAGCGCGACCACGATCGCCAGCGCGCCGACGAGCAGGACGCGCTGGGAAGGCAGCAGCGACGTCCGTGGCGGCGCCAGGGTCGCCGGGGTCCGCACGGGTCAGCCCTCGTACTTGAACGGTGAGTGCATGCACTGCTTCCCGTCGAGGTTCCAGTCCCAGCCGTGATCGGTGACGCGCGACCGCTTCGAGCGCGCCACGACCGCCGGGAAGCCGGGCGCGATCGCCAGCAGGTGGTTCTGCACGGTCACGTCGCCGCCCCCCGGGCCGACGAGGGGCTCGAGAGTGGTGTCGACGGCCGACGGGATCTGGACGGTGTAGCCCTTCCCCTGCTTCCGGATGCTGATCGCCGCGTCCTTCACGCCCACGATCTCGCCGATCATGGAGGCGAGCGCGGCGGGATGCCCGCCCGCCTTGCCTCCGAAGATGCGGAGCAGCGACTCGCGCTGCTGGGAGGTGGCGCGGCTGTCCACGTAGACGGCGGCCCTCCACTTCGTCTCGTGCATCTTGCCCGGCGAGTGCACCAGCATGGCCATGTGGAGGCCGTTCAGCTTCACGTCGCCGTCGCGCCCCTCCTCGATCTGCCAGGCGACGAGGGCGCGGCAGTCACCCTCGGTCGGCGGCCCGAGCACGATGCACGGGCAGATCGCCTCGCAGCTGCAGCTCTCCAGGTACGTGCCCCGCACTTGCCAGCCCATCGCATGCCTCCTTGCCGTCTCGTCCGGACGGCGCGAGGAGACCTGGCGCGGAGGACCCCACGCGGCGATGCAGTTTCCGCCGCGCCATGCACGTCTCGCAGGAAACGGATAGGAACCTTGCGCCGCCGGGCCGGCAAGAGCGGCCGCCCCGGCCGGGGGCATCATGCTCGAGGGACCGAGCGGGGACGACCGGGCACCACGGGCGACCGCGCTGCCGCGCGATCTCGCTCGGATCCTGGAGTGGTGCCGCGGCCACGCGCAGGAGCCGGTCCAGCTCCCTGCCCTCGCCGAGGTCGCGGGCGTGCCGGCGCGGACGCTCGAGGCCCACTTCAGGCGGTTCCTGGGCGTGACTCCATTGACGTGGGTGCGCCAGGCCCGCCTCGAGCGCGTGCGCTGCGCGCTGCTGGCGTCCGACGGGCGGACGAGCGTGTCGCGGGTCGCGCTCGACTGCGGGTTCACGCAGCTGGGGCGGTTCGCGGCGCAGTACAGCCGCCGGTTCGGCGAGCTCCCGTCGGAGACGCTCCAGCGCATCCGGCACAGCCGGCCGGACGCCTTCGAGGACGTCGACGACGAGGCCACGCGGCTGGCGTGGCGCGTCCTGCCGGCGGTGTTCGCGGTCGCGCCGGGCCCCTGCAGCAGGGCGATCGACGACCTGGAGCAGGCGCAGGAGCTCGCGCCGAGCTACGCCTTTCCCAAGGCGCTCGCGGCGTGGTGCTTCGGTCAGCGGGCCGCACATCACTTCTCCTCCACCGTCGACGTCGACGCGGCGCGCGCGGTCCGGCTCGCCATGGACGTCCGCCGGCTCGCGCCCACCGACGCGCTGTCGCTGACGCTGGCGGCCGGCGCGCTGACGCTCGCCCATCGCCTCGACGAGGCGCGCGGCCTGCTCGACGACGCGCTCGCGCTCGAGCCCGGGTCGCCCTGGGTGTGGCTGCGGCGCGCCTGGGCCTCGGCCTACGAGGGGGACGCCGTCGCGGCGCTGCGCCAGTTCGCGACGACGCTGCACCTCATGCCGTTCGAGCCCGTTCGTCACCTCGCGTTCATCGGGATCGGCTGCGCCCACTTCGCGGCCGGCCGCTACGATCGCGCGGCGCGCTGGGTGCAGACCGGTGTCGAGGCCTCTCCGGACTCCTACTGGGCCGCGCGCGTCGCCGCCGCGGCCGCGGTCCACGCGGGCGCGAAGGCCGAGGGTCGCAAGATCGTCCACCGGCTGCTGCGCAAGGATCCGAGCCTCACGGTGCGCGTCGCCCGGAGGGCGTGGCCGTTCCCCCGCGCGATGATGGAGCGCGTCGCGGACGGGCTCGCGATCGCGGGGATGCCGAGGGATTGAGGCCGCGCCGCGAGCCCGCCGACGCGCTCGCGTTCAGCAGCCACGCCGGCCGCGCCGCTCCGCCACCCGCTCCGCCTTCGCGATGCGCGCCCGCTGCTTCACGGCGAGCACGTAGAACCGCTCGCACAGCGCGGCCGCCTCGGCGTCGGAGAGGTCCCCGTGCCGCCCCCGCTCGGCCTCGCGGCGCTCCACCGCCTTCGCGAGCGAGATGGCCGCGGCGACCGAGACGTTGAGCGACTGCACGAAGCCGCGCATCGGGATGGCGAACGCCGCGTCCGCGAACGCGAGCGCCTCGCGCGACACGCCGCGGCTCTCGTTGCCGAACACGAGCGCCACCTTCCCCGCGAACGAGAGCGCCCCGAGCGGCCGCGCGCCGTCGCCGAGGTGGGTCGCGTAGATCGCGAACCCCTCCGCCTTGAGGTGGGCGAGGCAGTCCTCGGTGGACGACCAGCGCCGCACGTCGAGCCACTTGTCGGCGTTCTGCGAGATCTTCTTGTTG
>DASSQM010000512.1:0-13525 GCA_035702465.1 Anaeromyxobacter sp.
TCCCGCTCATCTTCCTGAAGCCGTCGACCGCGGTGATCGGCCCGCAGGACGCGATCCGCATCCCCGAGCAGTCGAAGGAGGTCCACCACGAGGCCGAGCTCGGCGTCGTGGTCGGGCGGACGCTCACGCGCGCGACGCCCGCCGAGGCCAGGCTCGCGGTGTTCGGCTACACCTGCCTGAACGACGTGACCGCCCGCGACATCCAGCGCGAGGAGAAGCAGTTCACGCGGGCGAAGGGGTTCGACACGTTCTGCCCCGTGGGGCCGATCGTCGTCACGGACCGCGATCCGCTCGACGCGTCCGGCTCGGGCCGCGGGAACGGCGCCGAGCGGCAGCGCGGGACCACGCGCGACATGGTCCACGATCCGTTCGCGCTCCTCTCCTTCATCTCGGGCGTGATGACGCTCCTCCCCGGCGATCTCGTCGCGACCGGCACGCCGGAGGGCGTCGGCGCGATCCAGCGCGGCGACTGGGTCGAGGTGGAGGTCTCCGGCATCGGCGTGCTGCGCAATCCCGTCGTGTAGCGGCCGACGCCGCTCGGACGCGTCCGCGTCCGAGAAATGAACGCTTGCACGGCCAGATCCTGCACACGGCCGCCCCCGCGCGGGACCGCGGCCCGCCGCGTCGCGCGGACGAGGGCAAATCCAGCGCTCGACGCGAGCGGCGCGCACTGCGGTCGTGGGACTGACCGTCGCACGCCGCGTGCACACCTCAGACGAGCCGGGGCGCGCACGGGGCGCGCCGTGAAAGGGGTCCCCCATGCAGACGTCGAAGCTCGATCAGGTTCTCGTTCCGTGGTTCCGCCGCATCGACGTGCCGCTCATGCGCGCGGCGATCCTCGTCGTGTATGCGTGGTTCGGGGTCCTGAAGCTCTTCGACGCGAGCCCGGCGAACCCGCTCGTGCGGGAGCTCCTCGAGCGCACGCTGCCGTTCATCACGTTCGAGCGCTTCATCGTCTTCCTCGGCCTGTTCGAGATCGCGATCGGGATCGCGTTCGCGGTGCCGAAGCTCGAGAAGCTCGCGCTCGCCATGGTGGTGCCGCACCTCGTCATGACGAGCGGGCCGCTCGTGTTCCTCCCCTCGGTCTCGTGGAAGGGGTTCCTCCTGCCGACGCTCGAGGGGCAGTACTGCATCAAGAACGTGCTCATCGCGGCCGTGGCCGTCGGCATCCTCGCGCACCTGCAGCCGAGCAGCACCGAGGAGGTGGCGCCGCAGGGTTCGCCGGTGCCGAGGTCCGCGTAGCGGGGCGCGCGCGCCGAGCCGGGCGCGAGGATGGCGCGACTGGCGCGGCGGCGGACGAACCGGTACATCGTCCGTCGATGCGCGCGTACGTCGGCGTCGGCACGAACCTCGGCGACCGCTGGGGGAACCTCACGCGCGCGGCGCGCGGGCTCCGGGCGACGCCGCGCCTCGCGCCGGTCCGGGCGTCGCGCGTGTGGGACACGCCGCCGCTCGGGCCTCCGCAGCCGCGGTACCTGAACGCCGTCGTCGAGGTCGAGGCGGAGCTGCCGCCGGAGGCGCTCCTCGGCGCGCTCCAGCGCATCGAGCGCGACGCAGGGAGGACCCGCGGCGGCGCGCGGTGGGGCGCGCGCACGCTCGACCTCGACCTGCTCCTCCTCGGCGACCTCGTCGTGCGGCGGCCCGGGCTCGCCGTCCCGCACCCGGGCCTGGCCTCGCGTCGCTTCGTGCTCGCGCCGCTCGCGGAGCTCGCGCCGGGGCTCGCCGTGCCGGGGACGGGGCGCACCGTCGCCGAGCTGCTGGCGGCGCTTCCGGCGGACGACGCGGCGCCCCTCGGTATCTACCCGCTCCGCTGACCGCGCGGCGGCTTCCCCGCCGCGGCGAGCACCTTCTCGACCGCGGCGGGCGGCAGCGGCTCGCAGCGGCCGAGGAGCCGCGCCGCCAGCGCGACGCGCGCGACGCGCTCCAGCGTCTCCATGCGATCGAGCGCCTCCGCGAGCGTGCGGCCGATGGCGAGCGCGCCGTGCCGCTCGAGCAGCACGACGTCGTGCCCGGCGAGGAACGGGCCGAGCGAGGCCGGGACCTCGGCCGTGCCGGGCGTGGCGAACGGCGCGACCGCGATCGTGCCCAGCGTGACCGCAGCCTCGGGGACGAGGTCGTTCGGCGGCGGCAGGCCGGCCACCGTGAACGCCACGGCGGCGATGGGGTGCGCGTGGACGACGGCGTTGGCGTCGGGGCGCGCGGCGTACACCGCGAGGTGCATGCGCAGCTCCGTCGAGGCCCGCCCTCGCCCGCGCGCCACCCGGCCCTCGCCGTCGACGACGACGAGGTCCGCGGGGGAGAGCCGCGCCTTGTTCGCGCCCGAGGGCGTGACGAGGAACCGCTCGCCGCCGATGCGGACCGAGACGTTCCCCTCCGCGGCGCCGATGAGGTCGCGGTCGTGGAGGCGGCGGCACGCGTCGACCATTTCGCGGCGAAGCGCCGCCTCGTCCGTGCTCGCCCGGCCGGCGCCGGCGGCCCGCGCCGCGGTGCGCACGGGCCGATCGGGTCGCCGGAGCGTGCGGCGGGGCGTCATCGCCGCTAGAGGACCTTCGCCGCGAGGAGGTCCTGCACGTCGAGCAGGCCCACCGGCCGGCCCTCCTCGTCGACGACGGGCACCTGGTCGATGCGCGCCTGGCGCAGGATGCGCGCCGCGTCGACGACGAGCGCGTCGGGCCGCACCGTGCGCGGATTGCGGCCCATCGCGCTCGAGACGGGGCGGGCGAAGTCCGTCTCGCCGTGCTCCACGAGCCTGCGCAGGTCGCCGTCGGTGAAGATCCCCACGAGCTTGCCGGCGGCGTCGACGACGCTCGTCGCGCCGGGGCGTCCGGGCGTCTCCGTCATGACGGCCACGGCGGCGGAGAGCGGCTGGTCCTCGCGGACGACCGGGTTCGCCTCCGTCTGGCGCATGAGCTCGCGGACCTTCATGAGGCCGCGCCCGAGCTTCCCGCCCGGGTGGAACAGCGCGTACTCCTCGCGGTCGAACGGGCGGATGGCGAGCACCGTCATGGCGAGCGCGTCGCCCACGGCGAGGAGCACGGCGGTCGAGGCGGTGGGCGCGAGGCCCATCGGGCACGCCTCCTCGACGTTGCCGATGGCGATGACGAGGTCGGCGCCGCGCGCGAGCGGGTTCACCCGGTCCTTCGTCATCGCCACGATGCGCGCGCCGATCTTCTTGAGCGCCGGGAGCAGCCGGAGGATCTCCTCCGTCTCGCCGGAGTTCGAGAGCGCGATGACGACGTCGTCCTTCGCGATGCGGCCCAGGTCGCCGTGCGCCGCCTCGGCGGGGTGGACGTAGAGCGACGGCGTGCCCGTGGACGCCAGCGTGGCCGAGATCTTCTGGGCCACGAAGCCCGGCTTGCCCATGCCCGTCACGACCACGCGGCCGCGGCAGTCGAGGATCCAGCGCACCGCCTCGGCGAACGCCTCGTCGAGCTTCACCGCCGCGATCGCGGCCGCCTCGGCCGCGAGCACGGCGCGCCCCTGCGCCGAGAGGTCCTCGGAGCGGCGCGGCGGCCGACCGCGCCGGCCGCGGCCGCGGCCGAGGCGCACGACGCGGGCTTTGGATCGGCTGCCGGCCATGTCGGTGGCCGCGGGTATAACACTTTCCCTGGCAGGCTTGCAGCGGCGCGCGCCGGTGCGCTATGGACCCGGCTTTCCCCGCCACGGAGGACGACATGCAGTTCTTCATCGACACCGCGGACGTCGGCGAGATCAAGAAGGCGCTCGCGCTCGGCGTGTGCGACGGCGTCACGACGAACCCGTCGCTCGTGGCGAAGACCGGCCGCTCGTTCTCCGACGTGCTCCGGGAGATCGTCTCGCTCGTGCCGGGGCCGATCTCGGCGGAGGTCACGGCGACCGACGCGGAGGGCATGCTGAAGGAGGCGCGCCACTACGCGAAGTTCGGGCCGCAGGTGGTCATCAAGGTGCCGCTCATCGTGGAGGGGCTCAAGGCGGTGAAGGTGCTCGCGCAGGAAGGCGTGAAGACGAACGTCACGCTCTGCTTCTCCGCGGTCCAGGCGCTCCTCGCCGCGAAGGCCGGCGCCACCTACGTCTCGCCGTTCGTGGGCCGGCTCGACGACGTCTCGCAGGACGGCATGTCGCTCATCGCGGACATCGTGCAGATCTACCGGAACTACGGGTTCGCCACGAAGGTGCTCGTCGCCTCGGTGCGCCACCCCATCCACGTGCTCGAGGCCGCGAAGCTCGGCGCGCACGTGGCGACGATCCCGTACGCGGTCGTCGAGCAGCTCGCGAAGCACCCGCTCACCGACGTCGGCCTGAAGAAGTTCCTGGCGGACTGGGAGAAGGTGCCGAAGGACAAGCTCTAGTCCAGCGTCACCCGGAACAGCCGCCGCTCCACCTGCCCGAGCATCTCGGCGAGGTCCTCGCGCCGGATGCGCGCCCCCTCGGCGTGCTCCTTGAGGCCGAGGCACTGCTCCGTCACGAGCCTGACGAGCAGGTGCACGGCCGCCTCCTCGGCCGGCGCCCGGAGCCGGTGCCCCTCCGCGCGCAGGCGGCGGTCCACCTCCTCGAACTCGCGCAGGAGGTCGAGGCGCGCGAGCTCGAGCGCGAGGCGGACCACGTCCTCCCGCGGCCGCTCCGCCGCGCCCGCCTCCCAGCGCCGCCGGAGCGCCTCGCTCACCCACTCCACGAACGGCGGCGGCCATGCCTCGATCTCTCGCGCCAGCTCCTCGGCGAAGCGCTCGAGGAGGTACGCCTTCACGGGCTGCTTCTGCCGGTCGTAGAGGAAGTCCCAGCGGCGATCGCGCACGCCGGAAGTCTAGCAGCGGTGTTCCCTTCCGTGCCGGTGCACGTGCCCGTGCCCGCGGCGCGACAGCCCTCACGCCGCGTCGACGTCGTCGTCCGTCGTCGCCGCCCGCGCGCCGCCGGCGCCGCTCGCGCCGGCCGCCCTCGCGCGCCCGCCCGCCATCGCCGTGAGCGGCCCCACGACGCGCGGCGCCTGCTCCTCCCCGGCGCGGAGCTCCCGCACCACGGCCTCGTACACCTTCTTCCGCAGGAGCAGCCCGGAGTGATCCGCGGTCACCTCGACGTTCGCGAGGTGCGGGAGCCCGTGGGTCTCCACCACGCAGGTGGGGTAGGGGGCGGCGCGATCGGCGCGCGACCAGAGCGACGCGAGGCGCACCTGCGCCGGCCACGGCCCGTCGTGGAGCCGCGCGAGGAACCCGGAGCCGGGCGCCATCTGCAGGAGCGACCGCGTGAGCGGCGCGATCGGCAGGCCGAGCCAGGCGAACGGGGTGCCGTGGTGAGGCGTGCCCAGCGTCACGACGGCGCGCGTCCGCCGCCACCCCCCGAGCTTCTTCACGTAGTACGCCGCGATGAGTCCGCCCTTGGAGTGCCCCACGATCGAGAGCGGGCCGAGCCCCGGGTAGCGCGCGTAGAGCCGCTCGATCTTGACGCGCACGTGATCCGCGAGGTCGTCGATGCGGCGCCCCGTGAACGAGCCGGGCAGGCCACCGAGATCGAACGAGAACACGCCGTAGCCGTCGCGGCGCAGGCGGCGCTCGAGCACCTCGAAGGTGCGGCGCGCGCTGAACCAGCCGTGGAGCAGGAGGACGGGGCGCGGGCAGTTCCGGAAGTCGGTGACCTTCTCGACGCCGTTGTCGAGCCCGGGGATCTGGAGCGCGGCAGCGAGGCGCCGGACGTCCTTCGCCGCCTGCCGCACCGCCCTCCACGTCCTCCGCATGCGCCTCTCCTCTCCTCTCAAGATAGGGAGACCGGGCAATCGTGAGCAGGGGGGAGAAGCGGCCGAGCGCGTCCCGCGTTCCCCGGATGAAGGCTCGTCCCACGCGTCGGGGATGCGCCAGCGCCCGCGCCGCGGCGCGTCGCGGCAGCGGCGCGCCTTGAGTGGGTTCCGATCTGGCGGTAAGAAGGGCGCCTGCGTCCGCGCCCGGGGCAAACTCGACCCGGCGCCCGGCCCCCGCTCGCCCCGTCGACCCACCCCCCGTGGTGCCGCGACGTGAGGCTGGAGACCTCGATGCTCGTCGTCATGAAGCAGCACGCCACGCAGTCCGACATCGACGCCGTCGTCGAGAAGATCCGGTCGCTCGGGCTGGAGGCACATCCCATCCCGGGCGCCCAGCGCGTCGCCATCGGCATCACGGGAAACAAGGGCGGCCTCGATCCCGGCCTCTTCGAGACCATGCCGGGCGTCGCGGACGCGATCCGCGTCTCGCAGCCGTTCAAGCTCGTGTCGCGCGAGGTGAAGGAGGAGGACACCGTCATCGACGTGGGCGGGGTGAGGCTCGGCGGGAACGCGCTCGCCATCATGGCGGGGCCGTGCTCCGTCGAGTCCCGGGACCAGATCCTCGAGGCCGCGCACGCGGTGAAGGCGGCGGGCGCGACGTTCCTGCGCGGCGGCGCGTACAAGCCGCGCACCAGCCCGTACGAGTTCCAGGGCCTCGCCGAGGAGGGCCTGAAGCTCCTTGCGGCGGCGCGCGAGCAGACCGGGCTCAAGATCGTCACCGAGGTGATGGATGTCGAGACGCTGCCCCTCGTGTCCGACTACGCCGACATGCTCCAGATCGGCGCGCGAAACATGCAGAACTTCTCGCTCCTCAAGCAGCTCGGGACGGTGCGCAAGCCGGTGCTCCTGAAGCGCGGCCCGTCCGCGACCATCCGGGAGTGGCTCATGGCCGCCGAGTACGTCGTCTCGCGCGGGAACTACCAGGTGGCGCTCTGCGAGCGCGGCATCCGCACGTTCGAGACGATGACGAGGAACACGCTCGACCTGAACGCGGTCCCGGTGCTGAAGGCGCTCACCCACCTGCCCGTGATCGTCGACCCCTCGCACGGGATCGGCCTCCGCGCGCACGTGGCGGCGATGGCCCGCGCGGGCGTCGCCGCCGGCGCGGACGGCATCATCGTCGAGGTGCACCCGCGCCCCGACAGGGCGCTCTCCGACGGGCAGCAGTCGCTCACGCCCCGCGAGTTCGAGGAGCTGATGAGGCAGGTCCGCGGGATCGCGGGGGCCATCGGCAGGGCGGTGTGAGCTTCAGCCCACAGTCATCAGCTGTCAGCCTTCAGCACTCGTCGCTTCTGCCGAGGGGCTGAGGGCTGAGGACCGAAGGCTCACCCCAGGGTGTAGCGCTTCAGCCTCATGAGCACCGTCTGCAATCCCTCCGCGAAGGCGGGGTGGACGCACTCCATCTCCACCAGCGCGCGCGCGGGCGCCCCGGCCTGCATGATCGCCGCGAAGACGTGGATGAGCTCGCCCGCCTCGGCGCCCACGATGGACGCCCCGAGGATCCGCTCCGTGGCGGGATCGACGAGGACCTTCAGGACGCCGGCGCGCTCTCCGGTCTCGCCGGCGCGCGCGATCTCGGCGAACGGCATCGAGGCCGCCTCGTACCGCACCTTCGCGGCCTTGGCGGCGTTCTCCGTCATCCCCACGCCCGCGACCTGCGGATCGGTGTAGGCCGTGTACGGCACGACCCGCCCCGACCGGCCGCGGGTCGGCTTCCCGTCGAGGACGTCGAGCAGGAGCCGGTGGTCGTCCCAGGCGACGTGCGTGAACTGCGGGCCACCCGTCACGTCCCCGACGGCGTACACGCCGGGCGCGCTCGTGCGGTAGTGGTCGTCGACCGTCACGTGGCCGCGCTCGTCGAGCTTCACGCCGGCGGCGTCGCAGCCGAGGTCGTCGGTGTTGGGCCGTCGCCCGGTCGCGACGAGGAGGTGCGTCCCCTCGACGGCGCCGCCGCCGGCGAGCGCCAGCCTCACCGCACCCTCGCCGCCGGAGACCGCGTCGATCTTCGTGCCGAGCCGGAGCTCGATCCCCTCGTCGCGGAAGACCTCCTCGATGGCGCGCGACGTCTCCTCGTCCTCGCGCCCGAGGAGGTGCGGGGCGGGATCGACGACCGTCACCTCGGCGCCGAACCGGCGCCAGGCCTGGGCGAGCTCGCAGCCGATGTAGCCGCCGCCGATGGCGACGAGGCGGGACGGGAGCTCGCGCAGGGCGAGGAGCCTGCCGTTGTCGAGCCAGGGCACCCGGTCCAGGCCGGGGATCGGCGGCACCGCAGCGCGGGCGCCGACGTCGAGGACGACGACGGGCGCCCGGTGCCGCTCGCCGAGCACCTCGACCGTCCGCTCGGCGACGAGCCGCGCGTGCCCGTTCGCGAGCGTGAGGTTCGGGCCGGCGTCGGCGATGCGCTTCGCGACGCCCGACCGCCACCGCTCGACGACGCGGTCCTTCCGCGCCATCACCTCCGCGAGGTCCACGCGCACCGGCCCGGCGTGCACGCCGAGCCGGCCCGCGGTCCGCGCGACGTGGGCGGCGCGCGCGCTCGCGATGAGGGTCTTCGTGGGCGTGCAGCCCGTGTTCACGCACGTACCGCCGAGCCGGGCGCGCTCCGCGAGCAGGACCTTCCGGCCCCGCGAGGCGAGCCGCGTGGCGAGGGGAACGGCCGCCTGCCCGCTGCCGACGACGATGGCATCGAAGTCCATGGGAAGCCTTTGCTCGCGTGCGTGGCGGGGCGGGCGGCCCCTCGCAGGCCGGGCACCCGTGCGGGACCGGCGCTAGGCATGTGGTAAGGTCGCCGCCGTCCCGCGCAGCCGGAGAGAAGCCGATGTTCATCGCGATGAAGCCGCACGCCACGTCCGTCGAGTTCGACGCGGTCGTGGAGAAGATCCGGGCCCTCGGGCTCACGCCCCACCCCATCACCGGCACCGAGCGGAAGGTCGTCGCGGTCATCGGGCACACCTCCGGGCTCGATCCCGAGGACCTGTTCGGGACCATGCCGGGCGTGGCCGAGGCGCTCCGCGTCTCGCAGCCGTTCAAGCTCGTCTCGCGCGAGGTGAAGGAGGAGGACACGGTCATCGACGTCGGCGGCGTGCCGCTCGGCGGGAAGGCCATCGCGGTCATGGCGGGACCCTGCTCGGTCGAGTCGCGGGAGCAGCTGCTCGAGGCCGCCCACGCGGTGAAGAGGTCGGGCGCGTCGTTCCTGCGCGGCGGCGCGTTCAAGCCGCGGACGAGCCCCTACGAGTTCCAGGGCCTGCGCGAGGAGGGCCTGAAGCTCCTGGCGCTCGCCCGCGAGGAGACGGGCCTCAAGGTCGTGACCGAGGTGAAGGACACCGAGACCTTGCCGATGGTCCTCGAGTACGCCGACGTCCTCCAGATCGGCGCGCGGAACATGCAGAACTACTCCTTGCTCGAGAAGGTCGGCGCGGTCGACAAGCCGGTGCTCCTGAAGCGCGGGCTCTCGGCGACGATCCGCGAGTGGCTCATGGCCGCGGAGTACATCGTGTCGAAGGGGAACTTCCGCGTGGCGCTCTGCGAGCGCGGCATCCGGACGTTCGAGACGATGACCCGCAACACCCTCGACATCAACGCCATCCCCGTGCTGAAGGCGCTCACCCATCTGCCCGTCGTCGTGGATCCGTCGCACGGCATCGGGCTGCGCGCCCACGTGCCCGCCATCGCGCGGGCCGGGATCGCCGCCGGCGCCGACGCCATCATCGTCGAGGTCCACCCGAGGCCGGAGAAGGCGCTCTCCGACGGCCACCAGTCGCTCACGCCCGCGGAGTTCGACGAGCTCATGCGGCAGGCGCGCGTCATCGCGGGCGCGATCGGGCGCCCGATCGGCGGGTAGCGCGCCCCGCCATCCCGACCGACGTCACCGGTCCGCCGCGCGCGCCGGGCGGCGCGCCCTCTCCGGGCCGGCCCAGTGGGTTCGCGTGGTTCGCTCGCGAAAGCGGCGGACGCCCCGCCTGACCGCCTGCCCCCCTGTCTTGCCAATCCGGGATCAGGTGTTACCTGGGTTGTATGAAGCGCGTGGAGGCCACAGAGACGGTCGAGACTGAGGGGCGGCGGGACTTCTCGCTCGAGGGCGGCTGCATCCTGTGCGGCGGCAGCCTCGAGGTGCGGATCACCGCAGGCTCCGCGCGGACCGTCTGCAAGGCGTGCCGCTGGATCTCCAGCCCGCACATGAAGCGCGGCGAGGAGGGCGTGCACGTCATCCACCCCGCGGCCGGGATGGCTTGATCCGGCGGGCGGGGCGGCAGGGCGCGCGCCGCGGGCGCCGCCTCAGCGAAGCGCCCGCTTCAAGGACCCCACGAACCTGCGCACCCGCGCAGCGCGATCCGCGCGGCTGCCGCCCTCGGCGATGCGTTGCACGATGGCGCTCCCGACCACCACGCCGTCCGCGAGCTTGCCGAGCGCCCGCGCCTCGTCGGGCGTCGACACGCCGAACCCGATCACCACCGGGACCGGGCTCTTCTCGCGGATGGCGCGGACGCGCGCCCCGATCTCCGCGGGCACCGCCTTCCGCGCGCCGGTCACGCCCGTCACGGACACGAAGTAGAGGAACCCGCTCGCGGCGCGCGCGGCCGCCTCGATGCGCGCCTCGCCGGAGGTGGGCGCGAGCAGGAAGACGGTCCGCACCCCGCGCGCGAGGAGCGCCGGCCCGATCTCGCCCGCCTCCTCCGGCAGGAGGTCGGGGACGATGAGCGCGTCGACGCCCGCGCGCTCGCAGCCGCGCGCGAATCGCTCGACGCCGTGCGCGAGGATGGGATTCAGGTACCCCATGAGCGCGATCGGGATCTCCGAGCGCGCGCGCACCGCGGCGGCGACCGCGAGCACGTCCTCGGTGGTCGCGCCGGAGGCGAGGGCCCGCTCCGCCGCGTGCTGGATGGTGGGGCCGTCCGCGATGGGGTCCGAGAACGGGACGCCGATCTCGAGGAGGTCGGCGCCGGCCTCGGCGCAGGCGATGGCCATCGCCTTCGACGTGGCGACGTCGGGATCGCCGCCCATGACGTAGGTGACGAGGGCGGCCTCTCCCGCGGCGCGGCACCGCTCGAACGCGGCGCGGACGCGGTCCGCCGGCGGCGCGCCCGCCGCAGCGCGCGCCCTGCGCGCGGGGCCGGTCATCGCCCCCTCCGCCGCGCCGTGCGCCGGGCGCGCCTCGGCCCCGGCAACGCCGCGCCGTCCGGCGCGAGCATGCGCCGCACCTGGTCCACGTCCTTGTCGCCCCGCCCCGAGACGTTCAGGACGAGGAGGGCGCCCGCGCCCAGCTCGCGGGAGAGCTCGCGCGCGGCGGCCACCGCGTGCGCGCTCTCGAGCGCCGGGATGATGCCCTCCATGCGCGCGAGGTAGCGGAACCCGTCCAGCGCTTCGTCGTCCGTGGCCTGCATGAGGGAGAGCCGGCCGGAGTCGCGCAGGTACGAGAGCTCCGGCCCGACGCCCGGGTAGTCGAGCCCCGCGGAGATGGAGTGCGCCTCGGCGATCTGCCCGTGGCGGTCCTGGAGCACGTAGCTCCTCGAGCCGTGGAGGACGCCCGGGGTGCCCTTCGCGAGCGATGCGCCGTGCTTGCCGGACGAGAGCCCGTGACCCGCGGCCTCGACGGCGACGAGCTTCACGTTGGGATCGTCGAGGAAGGCGGAGAAGATGCCCATCGCGTTCGAGCCGCCGCCCACGCAGGCGACGACGGCGTCGGGGAGCCGCCCCGCCTGATCGAGGACCTGCCGGCGCGCCTCCTTCCCGATGACCGACTGGAAGTCGCGCACGAGCGCCGGGTAGGGGTGCGGCCCGGCGACGGAGCCGATGATGTAGTGCGTGCCCTCCACGTTCGTGACCCAGTCGCGCAGGGCCTCGTTCATCGCGTCCTTGAGCGTGCGGGACCCCGACTCGACAGGGATGACCCTCGCGCCGAGGAGCTGCATGCGGAAGACGTTCAGGGCCTGGCGCTCGACGTCGAGCGCGCCCATGTAGACCTCGCACGGCAGGCCGAAGAGGGCGGCGGCGGTGGCGGTGGCGACGCCGTGCTGCCCGGCGCCGGTCTCCGCGATGATGCGCGTCTTCCCCATGCGGCGCGCGAGCAGCACCTGGCCGAGCGTGTTGTTGATCTTGTGCGCGCCGGTGTGGCACAGGTCCTCGCGCTTCAGGAGCACGCGGCAGCCGAGGTCCGCGGACATGCGCCGCGCCTCGGAGAGCGGCGTCTCGCGCCCGGCGTAGCGGGTGAGGAGCTCCCAGAGCTCGTTCTGGAACTGCGGGTCCTCGCGCGCGGAGCGCCAGGCCGCCTCGAGCTCGTCGAGCGCCGGGACGAGCGTCTCGGGCACGAAGCGGCCGCCGTACGCGCCGAACCTGCCGCGGGCGTCGGGGAGCGCCCCGCTCAAGGCTGCGCCCCGTGGGCCGCGTCGATGAACATCCGCATCTTCTCCTCGTCCTTGACGCCGGGCGCCGACTCGACGCCGCTCGCCACGTCCACCGCCCAGGGCCGCACCGTGCGCACCGCGGCGGCCACGTTCTCCGGCCCGAGCCCGCCGGCGAGGACGACCGGCATCTCGCGCGCGACCTCCGCCACGAGCGACCACTCGAAGGTCTTGCCGCTGCCGCCGTAGCCGGCGCTCGGCGTGTCGAGCACGAAGCCGCGCACCTCGTACGACGCGAGCGCCGCGAGCGAGTGCACGCCGGCCACGCGGATCGCCTTCAGGACGGGCAGGGGCAAGGACGCGCAGAAGTCCGGCGCCTCGTCGCCGTGGAGCTGGGCCATGACCACGCCCGCGACGTCCACCGCCCGGAGCACCTCGTCGCGCGAGGGATCGACGAAGACGCCGACCGCGGTGACGAGCGGCGGGAGGCGGCGGATGATCGCGCGCGCCTCGGCGGGAGGGATGTACCGCTTCGACCGCGGCCAGAAGTTGAAGCCGAGCGCGTCCGCGCCGAGGCGGACGGCGGCGAGCGCGTCGTCGAGGCGGGTCACCCCGCAGATCTTCACCTTGAGTCGCGCCATGGGTCAGGTCGTCATCTCGCGCAGGAGGGCGCCCGGGTCGGCGGCGCGCACGAGCGCCTCGCCGACGAGCAGGTTCGCGGCGCCGGCGCGGCGGAGGCGCCGCGCGTCGTCGGCGGTGCGCACGCCGCTCTCCGCCACGCCGCGGACGCCGGCCGGGACGCGCGGCAGGAGCCGCTCCGAGACGGCGAGGTCGACGGCGAACGTGCGGAGGTTCCGGTTGTTCACGCCGACGGTGCGCGCGCCGGCGGCGAGCGCGGCCTCGAGCTCCGCCTCGTCGTGCACCTCGACGAGCGCGGAGAGAGCGAGCTCCGCCGCCGCCTCGAGGAGCCTCCGGAGCGCGTCCGCGTCGAGCGCGGCGACGATGAGGAGGGCCGCGTCGGCGCCGTACGCGCGCGCCTCGAGGAGCTGGTAGCGGTCGAGCACGAAGTCCTTGCGGAGGAGCGGGACGTCGACGGCAATCCGGACCGCGGCGAGGTCCGCGAGCGAGCCGCCGAACCCGGGGCCGTCGGTGAGGACGGAGATGGCCGCGGCGCCGGCGGCGGCGTAGCGGCGCGCCTGCTCGACCGCGTCGAGGCCGGCGGCGATGGCGCCGGCGGAGGGGCTGGCGCGCTTCACCTCGGCCACGACGCGCGCCGGCGCCCCGCGCGCGGCGAGGGCGCCCGCGAAGTCGCGCGGAGGCGGGCGGTCGCGCAGCGCCGCCTCCAGCTCGTCCTCGGGCCGCGCGGCACGCCGCGCCGCCCCCTCGTCGCGCTTCCGCGCGAGGATGCCCTCGAGGCAGGTCA
>DASSQM010000513.1:0-4084 GCA_035702465.1 Anaeromyxobacter sp.
CGCCCAGGTTCGCGCGCGCCGTCGCGTTGTCGGGGGTCCGCTGGACCACCTCGGCGTAGCTGCGCGCCGCCTCCTGGTAGCGCGCGACGTGGAACAGGAAGTTCCCGCGGAGCTGGTGCACCCGCCAGTAGCCGCGATCGAGCTGGACGGCGCGATCGAAGGTCCTCTCCGCCTCGTCCATGCGGCGCTCGGCCTCGTACGTGCGCGCGAGGCCGAGGACCGCATCCACCGAGCCGTCCGCGAGCCCTGCAGCCCGCTCGAACTCCTGCTCCGCCTTCGCGTACCCTCCCGACGCGAGGTGCAGGTTCCCGAGCGCCAGGTAGACCTCGCCCGCCTCCGGGTCCCGCGAGAGCGCGCGGCTACAGGCGGTCTCCGCCTGCTCGTAGCTCTCCGCGGAGTGGGCGAGCTCGTACCGGGCGAGCCAGCTCTCGCACAGCGCCGCGTACGCCTGCGCCATCGCGGGATCCGTCGCGATGGCCTGCTCGAGAAGCGCGTCGGCGCGGTCGAGTGAGTCGGTGCTGACCGGGAGGCGGAGCTGCGCGCGCCCGCGCAGGTACAGGTCGTAGGCGGCGACGCTCACCGCACGCGGCTTGTTCAGCTCGCCCTGCGACGCGCGCGAGAGGACGAGCTCGAGGCCGCCGACCACCTGGCGCGCGATGTCCTCCTGGATCGACAGCACGTCCGCGAGCTGCCGATCGTAGGTCTGGCCCCAGATGCGGAAGCCCGAGCGCGCGTCGACGAGCTCCGCGGAGATGCGCACGCGATCGCGATCGCGGCGGACGCTGCCCTCCAGCACGACGTCGACGCCGAGCCGCTGCGCCACTTCCGAGATCTCGACGTTCTTGTTCTTGAAGTAGAAGGACGACGTCCGCGCGGCGACCCGCAGCTCCCGGAGCCGCGTGAGGACGTGCAGGATCTCCTCCGTGAGCCCGTCGCTGAAGTACTCGTTCTCGGGGCTGTCGCTGACGTTCGCGAACGGGAGCACCACGATCGCGCGCGCGCGGGGCGGCGCCGGGGTGCGGGGCCTCCAGATCCAGAAGGCGACCGCGGCGGCGACGGCGGCCAGCGCCGCGCCGGCGACGGCGAGCGCGCGCACACGCCGCGTGCGCCGGATCCGGGGCGAGCGGGGCGCGCCCGAGGGCTCCTGCGGGGCGCGGAGCTCGGCCCCGATCGCCGAGAGGTCCCGCAGGACCTCGGCGCCGTCGCGCGGCCGGGCCGTCGGGTCCTTCTCCAGCAGCCGCCCGACGAGCTCCGCGAGCGCACCCGACGCGGGCACCTCGAGCGACGGCGCCCTGCGCGGCGAGCGCGTCGCGTCGCCGTGGAGGTCTCCGGGGAATGGAAGGACGCCGGTCAGCATCTCGAAGAGCATCACCCCGAGCGCGTACACGTCGCTGCGCTCGTCCTCGGGCGCCTCCCGCCACTGCTCCGGCGCCATGTACGCGGGCGTACCGCCCGACACGCGCCGGCGCCCGAACGCGTGCGCCATGCCGAAGTCGAGGAGCTTCACGCGCCCGTCGTCGCAGAGGAAGACGTTCGACGGCTTGAGGTCGCGGTGGACGACGCCCTGCCCGTGCGCGTACCCGAGCGCCCGGGCGATCTCGGTGGCGACGCGGACCGCCTCCGGCACGGGCAGCGGCCCGCGTCCCGAGCGCTCGTGCAGCGTCGTCCCCCGGAGCAGCTCCAGGACGAGGTAGGGGCCGTGATCGCATCGACCTACGTCGAAGAGGGTCACGAGGTTCGGATGTGACAGCGCCGCCACGACCTCGGCCTCGCGGCCCAGCTGATCCTCGCCTCCCTCGAGCCGGCCGGGGCGGACCAGCTTGAACGCCACGGAGCGGTGGAGCTGCCGATCCCGCGCCTCGTAGACGACGCCGAACGCGCCGCCGCCGATCTTGCGGACGATCTCGAACCGGCCGAACACCGCTCCCGGCTGGGGCTCGGGTGGCTCGGCGCGCTGCTCCGGGATCTCGGCGAGCTGCTGCAGGAGCGCCGAGAGGGCGCCGGGCGCGACCTCTGGCCGCGGAGGATCGTCCGCGTGTCCGGGATCGCCGTGTCCTGCCGACTCCGCCACCCGCGACCCCCGGACCGGTTCGGGCGCCGAGCCT
The DNA here is from genome assembly GCA_035702465.1 of Anaeromyxobacter sp. GTDB lineage: Bacteria > Myxococcota > Myxococcia > Myxococcales > Anaeromyxobacteraceae > Anaeromyxobacter. The sequence goes on from DASSQM010000513.1 coordinate 2,106, forward strand.
AGCACCGCGCGTCGATGCCGTCATCGCGCGGGGTCGCAGGCGCCGCGCGACCTCCACCCGCCCGCCGGGTTAGAACGCGTGCGTGGAGCCGCTCCCCATCGACCCCCTGCTGCCCGAGGCGGTGGCCGCGCTCCGGGAGACGCCGTCGCTCGTCGTGGAGGCGCCGCCCGGCGCCGGCAAGACCACGCGCGTGCCGCGCGCCCTCCTCGATGCGGGCCTGGGGGGCGCGGGCGAGATCGTGGTCCTGGAGCCCCGCCGGCTCGCGGCGCGGCTCGCCGCCCGGCGGGTGGCCGAGGAGATGGGCGAGCGGCCGGGCGAGACCGTCGGATGGCAGGTGCGCTTCGAGGAGGTGGCCGGGCCGCGGACGCGGATCCGCTTCGTCACCGAGGGGCTGCTCACGCGTCGGCTCGTCGCCGAGCCGCGCCTCCCCGGCGTCGGCGCGGTCGTCCTCGACGAGCTCCACGAGCGGCACCTCCAGGGGGACCTCGCGCTCGCGCTCCTCCGCCGCCTCCAGCGCACGGCGCGCCCCGATCTCCGCCTCGTCGCGATGTCCGCCACGCTCGACGCGGGGCCCGTGGCGCGGTTCCTCGGCGCGCGCTCGCTGCGCTCGGAGGGGCGGCGCTTCGACGTCGCCGTCGAGCACCTCTCGCCGGAGGAGGCGGCGCGGCCCGACATCCGCCTCGAGGAGCTCGTCTCGCGCGCGGTGAAGCGGCTCCACCGCGAGGGCACGGAGGGCGACGTGCTCGTGTTCCTGCCGGGCGCCGCGGAGATCCGCCGGGCGCGCGAGGCGACCGCCGCGTTCGCCGAGGCGGCGGGCGTCGACGTCCTGCCGCTGCACGGCGAGCTGCCGCCCGAGGAGCAGGACCGCGCGGTGCGGCCGGGCCCCCGCCGCAAGGTGATCCTCTCGACGAACGTGGCCGAGACGTCCGTCACGATCGAGGGCGTCGTCGCGGTGGTGGACTCCGGGCTCGCCCGCGTCGCCTCGCACTCGCCGTGGTCGGGCCTCCCCACGCTCGAGCTGCGCAAGATCTCGCGCGCCTCCGCCGCGCAGCGCGCGGGGCGCGCCGGGCGGACGCGGCCGGGGCGCGCGCTCCGCCTCTACACGCGGAGCGATCACGACGGCCGGCCGGAGTTCGACGTGCCGGAGATCCTGCGCGAGGACCTGGCGGAGACGCTCCTCGCGCTGTCGGCGCTTCGGGCCATCGACCTCGAGTGGCTGGATGCGCCGCCGGCGCCCGCGGTGGACGCGGCGCGGCGGCTGCTCGAGCGCCTCGGCGCGCTCGACGCCCGCGGCGACATCACCGACGTGGGCAGGCTCGTGCTCCGCGTTCCCGGCCACCCGCGCCAGGGCCGGCTCGTCGTCGAGGCGGCCGCGCGCGGCGCGGCGGAGGAGGGCGCGATCGCCGCCGCGATCCTCGGCGAGCGAGACCTGCGCGACCGCCGTGCGCTCGAGGGCGGCGGGCTGCCGCCGAGCGGCCCTTCGGACCTGCTCGAGCTCGCGCACGTGTTCGAGGAGGCGGCGCGGGCGCGATTCGAGCCGGACCGGCTGAGGAGGATGGGGGTGAATCCGGGCGCCGCGGGCGCGGTGGACAGGGCGAGGAGGCAGCTCGCGAGGGTGGCGCGAGGGCTGCCGAGGGGGGCGACTCCGACTCCGACCTCGACCTCGACCGCGACCTCGACCGCGACCCCGACCTCGACCGCGACCCCGACCGCGACCCCGACCTCGACCTCGACCGCGAACACGACCCCGAACACGACGCCCGCCGAGCACGCAGTGCTCCTCGCCACCCTCGCCGCCTACCCCGACCGCGTCGGCCGCAGGCGCGCCTCCGGGTCCGACGAGATCGTCCTCGCCGGCGGGGGCAGCGCGCGGCTCGATGCGTCGAGCGCCGTGCGCGAGGCGCGGCTGCTCGTCGCGCTCGATGCCGAGGAGCGGCGCGGAGACCGGCGCGGGCCCGGCGCGCGCGCGCCCGAGGTCC
>DASSQM010000514.1:0-5888 GCA_035702465.1 Anaeromyxobacter sp.
AGCCCGGCGCGTCCGAGAGCATCTGCTCGATCCAGGCGGGGAGTCCGGGCGCCGGCGTCCCGATCGCCGACGGATCCTCGAGCGTCGGGTGCCCGGTCCCGAGGGTGAAGAAGTAGCGGCCGTTCGGCGCGGGGCCGATGACCGTGTTCCCGAGCGCGCGAAGCTCGGTCTCGAAGGTGATCGGGTCCTTCGGCACGAGGAACGGCGGCGTCAGGATCGGCGTGCCGAAGAAGTTGCGGATCACCGCGTCCTGCGTGTGCGAGAGGAGCGCGACGCGGTCCCGCGGGTACGTCGACAGGATCGCGGACAGCCCCTTCGACAGGTCGGACTGGCAATCCGGGCAGAACGGGCCGAGCGACGCCCCCATGTTCCAGCTCGCGTACCAGGCCGAGCGCGACGAGGCGGGGATGGCGCTCCCGACGAGCGGCGGGCCCGAGTCGTCGACGAGGTAGCCCTTCGCGTCCGGCCACTGCGCCCGGACCGTCGGGTAGTTCGCGAGCGAGCCGAACCCGCCCGCCGACGAGCCGGCGACCACGAGCTTGTCGCCCGCGCCGAGCTTCAGCCCGGGGCCGAGGCGGCGCAGGAAGGCCACGAGGTTCGCGTGGCCGACGTGGCGCCAGGTGATGGACGGGAACCCCGGCACGGGGGACTGGTACGTCGTCGTCTTGTCGCCGGAGTGCACGTCGCCGGTGCAGTACGGCACGAACACGAGCGTCGCGGTGGCGATCGGGGCGGGCATCTTCTCGCGCCGCACCCAGGCGTTCGGGTACTTCGCGAAGATGTCGGAGGCGAACTGCGCCGGGCCGAACGGCCCCGTCGCCGCGGTCGGCGTGCCGGAGACGAGCGACGCGGCGCCGCCGCAGGTGACGAAGTCCCAGCAGGCGCCGCCGCCCTGGAGGAAGATCACGAGGTCCTTGCCGGTGCCCCAGCTCACCGCGAGCCCGGTGGTGCTCGACGAGAAGACGCCGGGCGACGGCATGTCGGTGCAGAAGGCGTCGTCGAACGGGATCCACTTCCAGCCGGGCGCCCCGGCGATGTCGGTCCCCTCGCCGGGCGAGATCGCGCCCGGTCCGGAGGGGCTCGACGAGGAGCCGCCGCAGGCGCCCGCGAGGGCGGCGGCGAGGGACAGGGCGAGCGCGCGCAGGAGCTTCGTCCGGGTCGGCATGGATGGATGATGCGGAGGCGTTCGCCGGGCGCAACCTTCTACCCGCGGGGGTGCGCTCCTCAGTGCCGCAGCAGCGACAGCGCCCCCATGATCGCGAGGCCGCCCACCATCGCCGCCGAGAGGCGCCAGCGGGAGCCGCCGCGCCGGTGGAGGTCGGGGAGGATGTCGGAGAGCGACAGGTGGAGGAACGTCCCGGCGCTCGCGGCGAGCGCGAGGGACGTGAACTTCTGGATGTGGACCGCCTCGCGCAGGAGCAGGTAGGCGCCCGCGCCGACGGGGACCATGAGCGCGAAGGCGGCGTTCATCGCGACGGCCTTCCCGCGCCCGTAGCCCTCGGCCACGAGGATCGCGGAGAGCGAGAACGAGTTCGGCACCTTGTGCAGGAGGATGGCGAGGAACACGAGCGCGCCGAGCTCGGGCTGGACGGACGCCGCGCCCAGCGCGAAGCCGTCCACGAGGGTGTGCGCGCTGAGCCCGATCCAGGCGGCGAGCCCGAGCGTGTGCGCCTCGCAGGCGATGCCCTCGACGTGCACGTGGGGATCCTCCTCGGGCCGGTGGTCGTGCGCGTCGTGCCCGGTGAGCGGGGCGCCGCCGGTCGAGAGCCGCGCGTTCGGGCCGGGCTCCGCGCACACGTGCACGAGCACGAACCGCTCGAGGAGGTAGAGGAGCAGGAACCCGACGAGCACGAACGGCACCGCGGCGCCGCCCGCGCCCTCCACCGCCTCCGGGAGCATGTGCAGGAACGCCGCGCCGAGCATGATGCCCGCGGAGAAGGAGAGCAGCAGGTCGGAGCGGCGGACGTTCGAGAACAGCGGCAACGCCCCGCCCGCCAGGGCCCCGACGAGGATCGCGCCGGTGTAGATCGACAGGCTCGCGACGCCGATCACGTCTCGTCCCCGTCCATCCCGAGGGCGCGCATCCGCCGCGCGAGCGTGCCGCGATCGATGCCGAGCGCCTCGGCGGCGGCGGCGCGCACGCCGTTCGCGCGCGCCAGCGCTCCGGCGATGAGCGGGCGCTCCACCTCGCGCATCACGGCGGCGTAGAGCCCCGAGGCCTCGTGCTGGCGCAGGCGATCGAAGAACGCGTCGAGCCGGCGGCGGATCTCCTCGTCGAGGGCGCAGGGCGCGGCGATGCGGCCGTCCACCACGGCGAACCGCCCCGCGCCGCGGGCGAGCAGCGTGCGCCCCGCCTCGACGTTCGACACGGCGATGACGAGGAACCCGGCCTCGCTCAAGGCGCTCACCACGGCCGGCGGCGCGTCGTCGAGGAGGAGGGCGCGCTCCGCGGTCACTCGCCGCCCTCCTCGCGCGCGGCGGACGGGTCCACCTCGAACGCCTCGCCGCCCGGCGGGAAGTGCAGGTCGACGAGCCGGCGCACGTCGTCCGCGGTCCGGAGCCGATCCGCGTCGCGGCGGAAGTGCACGCCGCCGCGCCGCCCGCGCGTGTACCAGAGGAGGTGCTTGCGCAGCTCGCGGACCGCGTGGTGCTCCGACTCGTCGGGCGTCTCGCCGGCACGCTGGCGCCTGCGGTGCGAAATCTGGAGTTCGACGTGCCGCAGCACGGTCGCCACCCACTCGTCGCGCGTGGGCGGCGGCGGCGCCGGCGCTCCCAGCTCGGCCGCGCGCAGGTCGCGGAAGATCCACGGGTTGCCGCAGGCGCCGCGCGCGACGAGGACGGCGTCGCAGCCGGTCTCCTCGCGCATGCGGAGCGCGTCCCGGGCCGTCCAGACGTCGCCGGAGCCGAGCACCGGGATGGCGACCGCGTGCTTCACGGCGCGCACGAGCTCCCACCGCGCCTTGCCGGAGTACATCTGCGCGCGCGTGCGGCCGTGGAGGGCGACCGCGGCGGCGCCGCCGGCCTCCGCGGCCTTCGCCACCTCGACGCAGTTCAGCTCCGCGTCGTCCCAGCCGGCGCGGATCTTGACGGTCACGGGCACCGGCACGGATTCGCGGATGGCGCGCACCGCCTCCTCGACGCGGCGGGGATCGCGGCCGAGGGCGGCGCCCGCGCCGGTGCCGCAGACCTTCTTCACCGGGCAGGCCATGTTGACGTCGATGATCCCCGCGCCGGCGCGGACCGCGACCTCGGCGCCCTTCGCGAGGGCGTCGGGCTCGGAGGCGAAGATCTGGACGGCGAACGGGTCCTCCTCGGGGTCGCGGTCCAGGTAGCTCTCCGTCTGGAGCGTGCCGTGCACGAGGCCGTGGGCCGAGACCATCTCCGTATACGTGAAGCTCGCCCCCATGCTGCGGCAGATCGCGCGGAACGGCCGATCCGAGACGCCGGCGAGCGGCGCGAGGAAGAAGCGTCCCTGGAACGTGTACGGACCGATCTGCATTGGGGTGCTGCCCTGGGGGGCGATCGATGTAGCACTTCCGGACCACTCCGGGAACGCGGAATGAGCCGACCTGGCGGGCGGTTGGTAAGCCGCGGCAGGGTGGCGCGCAATGGGCAGGGCGAAGGGGCCGCCCCCGCCCCTGGGGACTGGAAAGGACCCCCTCATCGTGCACAGGCTCTTCGCCGGGCGGGTAGGCGAACGGGCGACCGATTTTGAACTCGGGCGTTTGCCCGTTACCATGGACTTCATGCGTCCGGCCGCCGCCGGACGGCGAGCAGCCGAGGCTTGATTGAGGCCCACGACCGCGATCCTCTTGTCCATTTCCCTGCTGTCGCTCGGAGCGCCCGCGCTCGCGCAGGCGCCCGCGCAAGCGGCTGCCGCGCAGCGCGCGGCGACCCAGGCCCTCCCCCCCGCCGCGGTCCCCGAGCCCGAGCTCGTGCCGAGCTCCGTCGCCGCGCCCGCCGACCCGCGCCCCGTCGCGGAGCGCGCGCTCGAGGCCGAGCTCGCGTCCGCCGCCGACGCGCCCGACGATCCGGCGATGGCGGAGGAGATCGACAAGGACTCCGCCGAGCTCGAGGACATGCGCAAGGCCGAGGAGGCCTCGAAGGTCCAGGAAGACACGGGCAACGCCCTGCAGCACGTCCCGGGCGCCGGCCGCATCGCGCTCCTCCCCGAGCTCGATCACGACCTCGCGCAGCTCCAGGCCGAGTACGACATCCCGATCGAGGTGAACGAGGCGGTCGTCCGGTACATCCGCTTCTTCCAGTCGCGCCTCGCGCGTCCGCACTTCGTGAAGTGGCTCGGCCGCTCCCACAAGTACATGGACAAGTACCGCGCGATCCTGCGCGAGGAGGGGCTGCCGCAGGACACGATCTTCCTCGCGATGATCGAGAGCGGCTTCGGCAACTTCGCGTACAGCCGCGCGAAGGCCTCGGGCCCCTGGCAGTTCATCGCGGAGACCGGGCGCCGGTACGGCCTCAAGCAGGACTTCTGGGTCGACGAGCGGCGCGATCCGGAGAAGTCCGCGCGGTCGGCGGCTCGCTACCTGAAGGTCCTCTTCCAGCAGACCGGCGACTGGCGCCTCGCGTGGGCGGGCTACAACGCCGGCGCGGGCCGCATCTTCAAGGCGAAGGCGAAGGGCTACGACGACTTCTGGGAGATGGCGGCGACGCGCGGCAAGAAGGTGCTGCGCCCCGAGACGAAGGGCTACGTGCCGAAGCTGATGGCGGCGGCCATCGTCACGAAGCACCCCGAGGCGTTCGGGTTCCGCGCCGAGGAGATCGACCCCGGCCGCTGGACCGACTACGAGGAGGTCCCGATCCCGTCGGCGACGCTGCTCTCCGTCATCGCGAAGGCGGCGGACGTCTCGGAGCACGACCTCATCGATCTCAACCCCGAGCTGCGGCGCGCGTGCACGCCGCCGCGCCCGTACCAGATCAAGATCCCCAAGGGTCAGGCCGACACGTTCGCGCGGAGCTGGCCGTCGCTCGCGGACAAGATCAAGATGACGTTCGCCGGGCACGTGGTCGTGCGCGGCGACACCATCGCCTCGATCGCCCGCCGCTACGGCGTGCCGGCGCAGGGCATCCTCGAGATGAACGGCCTGAAGCGCGGCGCGAGGCTGCGCCTGCGCCAGGAGCTCGTCATCCCGAAGCCGATCGGCGGCGCGCCGCTCGTCGCGCGCGCCGAGGAGCCGGAGAAGCCCGCGAAGCAGGCCGCCGCGGTCTCCGTTCACCCGCGCGTCGCCAAGGCGCGCGCCGAGGCCGCGCCCGCGCGCACGCGCGTGCGCGTGAAGCCGGGCGACACGCTCTGGTCGATCTCGCGCCGGTACGGCGTCGAGATGACGGACCTCTGCAAGTGGAACGGCATCGGCGACCCGCGCCGCCACAAGCTGCTCGTCGGCGCGCACCTCGTGGTGTACGAGCGCGGGTAGCATCTCTCCGTAAGCTTCCGTCCCGCTCCGCTGCCGCTCCGTGGGCCTCCGTCTCCGTGCGCGGGGGCGGGCCACCGCTTTCTCTGCCTCCGGACTGCGACCGAAAGGCCAAAGGCACGCCCGCACCACGTAGAGGCGCCCGCGCGGTGTTGACAGCGCCAGGGCCCGGGCGGCGCGCGGAGGCGTTGTCGTGAGCCGCGCCCCGGCTGCTTGGTCGCGCGCGAATCGTCAGCGATCCGCGACGCCCCATGTCTGAGCGCCCGCGTCGCGAAGCGAGCGCGGGCGCGAGTTGGGGCGGCGCGGTTCATCGCCGGCGGGGGTAACGCGCGCGGCGCGAGCGCCCATCGCCGTTGCGCGGCGAATCCAACGCCGGAGGGCGCCGCCCGGGCCCCAGCGGTCCCTGCGAGGCGGGCGCTGCCCCGTGAATCCAACGCCGGAGGGCGCCGCCCGGGCCCC
>DASSQM010000515.1:0-7263 GCA_035702465.1 Anaeromyxobacter sp.
GGCCGCCGCCGCATCCGGCGTGACGTGCCCGTAACCGGCGTTGGTGAAGACGAGGAAGCCATCGGACACGGCGAGCAGCAACGTCGCGGTCGTCCCCATGTCGAACGTCTTCACGACCGGGAATCCCGGCGACTCCAGATCGACGAGGGTAAGGGCGTTGGCGGCGGCCGCGAGGAGCCACCGCCCGGAGGCGACGGCCCGATCGATCGTGAAGGAGAGCGGGACGGTGACGGCGCTCGAAGGCGTGGGCCCGCTCGTGTCGACGACGGCGACCCATCCGCTCGGCGCGTCGTTGAAGTTCAACGTCACCGTCGCGCGGTCGGCGCTCAGCGCGATATCGGACAGGCGCTGGTAGAGCGTGTCGACGCCGAGGTACACGGTGCCGAGATCGAGGAGGTCCTTCGGGTACGCGGCGTCCCAGCGATAGAGCTGGAGGGTCGCGCGGAACCCCGCGAACGATCCGTTGTTCGACACGTCGGTGAACTCGAGCGCGAACGTGTTGCCGTATCCCGTGAGCGCGTCGGTGTTGGGCGGAACCGCGATGGAGCGCGTCGGCGCGATCGGCCCGTTCGCGTCGCTCGATGAGCTGGCGCAACCGAGCACGAGCACGAGCGCGGCGACGCCCGGAGCTGCGATCGAAGGTCTCATGGCTCCCCCGGAGCAGGCACGTCGACGGCGGCGGCGCATCGACCGCGCCGAGTGTAGCAGGTCCGGCGACGCGCGGGACCGGGCGAGATCGAGCCGCGGAAGAGAGCCGTCACGCGGTCTCGATCGCCGCCGCCTTCTCGAGCCCGAGCTCGCGGATCGCCATCTCCCGCATCTTGTACTTCTGGACCTTCCCCGTGACCGTCATCGGGAACCCGTCCACGAACTTGTAGTAGCGCGGGATCTTGTAGGTCGCGATCTTGCCCTTGCAGTAGGCGCGGATCTCGTCGCCCGTGACCTCCGAGCCGGGGCGTCTCTTCACCCACGCCATGAGCTCCTCGCCGTACTTGGCGTCGGGCACGCCGATGACCTGGACGTCCGAGATGCCGGGCATGGTGTAGAGGAACTCCTCCACCTCGCGCGGGAAGATGTTCTCGCCGCCGCGCAGGACCATGTCCTTGATGCGGCCGACGATCTTCACGTACCCCTCGTCGTCCACGGTGGCGAGGTCGCCCGTGTGCATCCAGCGCCCGGCGTCGATCGCCTCGCGCGTCGCGTGGGGGTCGTTCCAGTAGCCGAGCATGACCGAGTAGCCGCGCGTGCACAGCTCGCCGGGGGTGCCGCGCGGCAGGATGCGGCCGGTGGTGGGGTCGACGATCTTGATCTCGACGTGCGGGTGGACCTGCCCGACCGTCGCGACCCGCTTCTCGAGCGGGTCGTCGGTGCGCGACTGCGTGGACACCGGCGACGTCTCGGTCATGCCGTAGCAGATCGTCACCTCCGGCATGTGCATGTCCTTCTGGACCTTCTTCATCACCTCCACCGGGCAGGGCGACCCCGCCATGATCCCGGTGCGCAAGGACGCGAAGTCGTGGGCGCGGAACTGCGGGTGCTCGAGCTCGGCGATGAACATGGTCGGCACGCCGTAGAGCGAGGTGCAGCGCTCCTTCTGCACCGTCTGCATGACGGCGAGCGGATCGAAGCTCTCCGCCGGGAACACCATCGCCGCGCCGTGCGTGGTGATGGCGAGGTTGCCGAGCACCATGCCGAAGCAGTGGTACAGCGGGACGGGGATGCAGACGCGATCCCGCTCCGTGTAGCGGAGGAACTCGCCGATGAAGTAGCCGTTGTTGAGGATGTTGTGGTGCGAGAGCGTCGCGCCCTTCGGGAACCCCGTGGTGCCGCTCGTGTACTGGATGTTGATGGGGTCGTCGAACTGGAGCGTGCGCTCGTGCGCGCGGAGCGTCTCGTCCGAGAGCCGCTGCGCGTCGTGCCGGAGCTCCGCCCACTCGTCGTCGATGACGATGGTCTGCCGCAGCTCGGGGCAGCGAATCCCGACCTCGCGCACCATCGCGACGTAGTCGGCCTGGCGGAAGCTCTTCGCGAGGAGGAGCGTCGACACGCCGGAGTGCGCGAGCGCGTACTCGAGCTCGTGCACGCGGTACGCGGGGTTCACGTTCACGAGGATCGCGCCCATCCGCGCGGTGGCGTACTGGAGCACCACCCACTCGTGGCGGTTCGGAGCCCAGATGCCGACGCGGTCGCCCTTCCGCACGCCGCGCACGAGGAGCGCCCGCGCGATGAGCGAGGTCTCCTCCCAGAGCTGGCGGTACGTGGCGCGGTAGCCCTGGTGGACGACCACGAGCGCCTCGCGGTCCGGGAAGCGCTCGACGGTGCGGCGCAGGTTCTCGCCGATCGTGTCGCCGAGGAGCGGAACGCTGGACGCGCCGCTGACGTAGGAAGGTGCGGTCATCGGGATCCCCTCGTGGATGGAAGGAAAGCGCGCATGCTACTTCGCGTACGGGAGGCACCCCGCGCGGCGTGGTGAAGCAGCCCCGCCCGCGCTATGGCGGGCCGGCGCATGCGCCTTCGCGCCCCGGCGATCGTGCTCCTCGCGCTCCTCGGCGCCGTCGCGGCGTGCCGATCGGGTCCGCCCGCCGGGACCACGCGCGTCGTGCTGCGCTACCAGCCGCTCGGCCCGGACGCGGGGCCCCTGCGCCAGCTCGTCGCGGAGTTCGAGCGCGCGAACCCGGGCGTCTCGGTCGAGCTGCAGGCGTTCCCGAACGCGACCGACCTCGCGCACCAGCTCCTCGTCACCTCGCTGGGCGCGGGGGCGCAGGACCTCGACGCGTTCGTCCTCGACGTCGTGTGGGTGGCGGAGTTCGCGCGCGCCGGGTGGCTCGCGGACCTGTCCGACGTGGCGCCGCCCGAGCGCGTCCGGGCGGAGTTCCTGGACGGCCCCGCCGAGGCCGTCATCCAGGGCGGCCGCACGCGGGCGCTGCCGTGGTTCGTGGACGTGGGCCTCCTCTACTACCGCACGGACCTCGTCGCGGAGCCGCCGCGCACCTACGAGGCCCTGGAGGCCGCCGCCCGCGCCGCGATGGCGCGCGCGCCGGGCCTCGCCGGGTACGTGTGGCAGGGGCGCGAGTACGAGGGGCTCTCGTGCAACTTCTTCGAGGCCGTGTGGGGCCGCGGCGGGAGCGCGTACGCCGACGGCAGGTTCCGCCTCGACACGCCCGAGGCGCGCGCCGCGCTCGCGTGGCTTCGCGGCCTCGTGGACGGCGGGATCTCGCCGCGCTCGGTGGCGGTCGCCGCCGAGGAGGACGCGCGCCGCGCGTTCCAGGAGGGCCGCGCCGCGTTCATGCGGAACTGGCCGTACGCGTGGCCGCTCCTCGAGGATCCCGCCTCGCGCGTGCGCGGGCGCGTCGGCGTGGCGCCGCTCCCGAGCGCCTCCGGCGCGCCCGGTCCCGGCGCGCTCGGCGGGTGGCAGCTCGGCGTCGCCGCGCGCGCCCCGCCCGCGCGGCGCGCCGCCGCCACCCGCCTCGTCGTCCACCTCACCTCGCCGGAGGCGAACCTCGTCCTCGCCCGCGCCTACGGCCGGAACCCCGCGCGCCGGGCGTCGTACCGCGACCCGCGCCTCGCAGCGGCGAACCCGTTCGTCGCGCGCCTGTTCCCGCTCCTCGAGCGCGCGCGGCCGCGCCCGGTGACGCCGTACTACGTGATGATCGGCGACGCGCTCCAGGGCGAGCTGTCCGCCGCGGTCTCCGGCCTGCGCACGCCCGCCGAGGCGCTCCGCCGGGCGCAGGCCCAGGCGGACGAGATCGCCGGGGCGGCGCCGTGAGCGCTCCGCGCGGTGATCGCGGGGGCCTCTTCGCCGCCCCGGCCGCGGCGGCGCTCGCCGTCGTCGCGCTCGCGCCGCTCGCCGCGACGGCGTGGCTCTCGCTCCGCCGGCGCGTCCTCGTCTTCGGCGTGGACGAGTGGATCGGGCTCGCGAACTACCGCGCGATCGTCCACGACGCGCGCTTCTGGAACGCGCTCGGGAACACGGCGTACTTCACGGCCGTCGCGGTCGCGGTCGAGCTCGTGCTCGCGCTGCCGCTCGCGCTCGTCCTCCACCGCGCCTCCCGCGGCCGCGGCGCGCTCCGCGCCGCCGTGCTCGTCCCGTGGATCCTCCCGACGGTGGTGGCCGCGAAGCTCTGGGCGCTCCTCTTCCAGCCGGACTGGGGGCTCGTGGCGCGGCTCGTGCCCGGCGGCGGCGCCGTCCTCGCGAGCCCTCGCCTCGCGCTCCACGCCGCCATCCTCGTCGACGTGTGGAAGACCACGCCGTTCGTGGCGCTCCTCCTCCTCGCCGGGCTCCAGGCCATCCCCGAGGACCTCTCCCGCGCCGCCCGCGTGGACGGAGCCTCGGCGTGGCGCGCCTTCCGCTCGGTCACGCTGCCGCTGCTCCGGCCCGCGATCCTGCTCGCGGTGCTGTTCCGCAGCCTCGACGCGTTCCGCGTGTTCGACGCGGTGCTGGTCCTCACCGACGGGGGCCCGGGCCACACCACGGAGTCGCTCTCGCTCTACGCGCACAAGACGCTCCTCCGCGCGGGGAGCTTCGGCCTCGGCTCGGCGCTCTCGCTCGTGACGTTCCTCTGCACGCTCGCGATCGGCCTCGCGTGGCTGCGCGCCGTCGGCGCGCGGCGCGGGCGGGAGGCGCTCCGGTGAGCGCGCGCGCCGCGTGGACGACCGCCGCGGCCTACCTGGCCTTCTTCCTCCTGCCGTTCGGCTGGCTCGTGCTCACCTCGCTCTGGCCCGACGCGGAGCTGGCGCGCGCCCTGCCGTCGCGCCTGACGCTCGAGAACTACGCCGCGGCGCTCCGCGGCGGCGGCCTCGCGCGCGCGGTCGCGAACTCGCTCGCGGTGGGCACCGCCACGACCGCCGTCGCGCTCGCCCTCGCCGCCCCCGCCGCGTTCGCCGTCGCCCGCCTGGAGTTCCGCGGCCGCGGCCTCCTCCTCGGCGGCGCCCTCGCCATCTCCATGTTCCCGCCGATCGCCACGGCGAGCCCGCTCTACGTGGGGCTGCGCGCGGTCGGGCTCCTCGACACGCTCCCGGGGCTCGTGGTGCCGTACACGAGCTTCTCGCTCCCGCTCGCGCTCTGGTTGCTCACGAGCACCTTCCGCGCCCTGCCCGGGGAGCTCTACCGCGCCGCCCGCGTCGACGGCTGCACGCCGTTCGGCGCGTTCCGTCGCGTGCTGTTGCCGCTCGCCGCGCCCGGGCTCGCCACCTCCGCGCTGCTCGTGTTCGCGTTCGCGTGGAACGAGCTCCTCTACGCCATCACGTTCATCAGCACGCCGGCGCGGCGGACCGTGCCGATGGCGCTCGCGCTCTTCGGCGGCGAGTTCCGCGATCCGTTCGTCGTGCTCGCCGCGGCGTCGACGCTCGCGACGGTCCCGGTCGTGCTCGTGGCGGTCGTCTTCCAGCGGCGGGTCGTGGCGGGGCTCACCGCCGGCGCGGTGAAGGGGTGACGGCGGTGGCCCGCCTCGAGCTCGACTCCGTGACGAAGGCGTTCGCGCGCGAGGCCGTCGCGCTCCGCGGCATCACGCTCGCGGTCGGCGACGGCGAGCTCCTCGCGGTGGTCGGCCCGTCCGGCTGCGGGAAGTCCACGCTGCTCTCCATCGTGGCCGGCCTGGACGCGCCCGACGGCGGCGACGTCCGCATCGACGGCCGCAGCGTCGCCGCGCTCTCGCCGCGCGAGCGCGACGTCGCCATGGTCTTCCAGAGCTACGCGCTCTACCCGCACATGACCGTGCGCCGGAACCTCGCCTTCCCGCTCGAGGTGGCGAAGGTCCCGCGCGGCGAGATCGAGGCGCGCGTCGCGGAGGTCTCGGACCTGCTCGACCTGCGCGCGCTCCTCGCGCGCCGGCCCGGCGAGCTCTCGGGAGGCCAGCGCCAGCGCGTCGCCGTCGGCCGCGCGCTCGTGCGCCGGCCCAAGCTCTTCCTCTTCGACGAGCCGCTCTCGAACCTCGACGCCGCGCTGCGCGCGAGCGTGCGGGCCGAGCTGAAGAAGCTGCACCAGCGCCTCGGGGCGACGTTCGTCTACGTCACGCACGACCAGGCCGAGGCGATGACGCTCGCGGACCGCATCGCCGTGCTCCGCGACGGCAGGCTCGAGCAGGTGGGGACGCCGCGCGAGGTCTACGCTGCGCCGGCGACCGCGTTCGTCGCGCGCTTCATCGGCAGCCCCCAGATGAGCCTCGTCCCGCCCTCGGTGCTGGGGCTCCCTCCGCGCGCAGCGCAGGTGGGGCTGCGGCCGGAGGACCTCGCTCTGCGCCGGGACGAGGGCGCCGCCGCGCTCGACGCGCGCGTGTGGCTCGTCGAGCCCATGGGGCCGGAGACGTGGGTGACCGTCGAGCGCGAGGGCGCACACCTCGTCGCGCGGTGCGGCCCGGAGTTCGACGCGCCGCCGGGGACGCGCGTCCGCCTCGCGTTCGACCCCGCGCGCCTCCACTGGTTCGACGCGGCCGGCGTCCGCGCACCTGCGCCGGGATGAGGCTCGCCGGCCCGGCGGCCTCTCCGCCGCCCGTGGACCCCGGCGGGGACGGACGTCGTACGGGCCCGCGCGCATGTCGATCCCGCGGAACGCGGTCCGTCGTCCTCCTAAGACTCTGCGTCACCACCCAAGACTCCGCGTCACCGCCCGGAGGGCACGATGAACGACACTGGCATCTTCCACCGCTGGCGCTCGTGGTCGCCGTACCTGCTCGGCATCCTGCGCATCGTCATCGGGTTCCTGTTCATGGAGTACGGGACGGCGAAGCTGTTCGCGTTCCCGGCGGCGCTCATGCCCGGTGGCGCCACCGCGCCCGCCGGCTCGCTGCCGTGGTTCGCCGGCGTGCTCGAGGCGTTCGGAGGGGCGTTCATCCTCCTCGGCCTCTTCACGCGCCCCGTCGCGTTCATCCTGTCGGGCGAGATGGCGTTCGCGTACTTCATCGGCCACGCGCACCGCGGCTTCTGGCCGGTGCTGAACCAGGGCGCGCCCGCCGTCTTCTACTGCTTCGTGTTCCTCTACTTCTCGTCGGCCGGCGCCGGCGCCTTCGGCATCGACGCGCTCCGCGGGCGCGCGGCGGAGCCCCCGCTCGCGGCGCCTAGCGCGACGCGCCCGAGCCGCTGACGACGCTCGGCGTCAGCACGTCGATCCGATCGAGGTGGAGCGCTCCGTCCGACGTGGAGAAGCTCGCGCGGACCTCGTCGCCCTCGTTGAGCTGCGCCAGGTCCGCCTGCTCGCCGTTGACGGTGACGTGCGTGTCGTCGTCCACCTTGAACCTGTCGAACGCGTGACCGACCGCCTCGCTCCCC
>DASSQM010000516.1:0-2751 GCA_035702465.1 Anaeromyxobacter sp.
CAGCGGGAAGCGCGCGGAGGCGCCAGCTCGCGGCGGAGGCGCGTGCAGCCATCGCCGGGTGGCATACCTCCGGCGGCTGCGCATTGCACGACCGGCGTCCGGCAAGGGGCCACCCGATCGTGGCCCGCCCTGTCCGGGCGCCTTGATCCCGGGCGGGCGCGCGGCAACGCTCGCATCTCCTCGCATCCCTGCACCGAACCCCATCGGGAGGATCTCCATCCATGCCCAGCCGCTGCGCCGCACTCCGTGCGCCACGCTTCCCGCTCGCCGCCATCCTGCTCGCGTCCTTCCTCGCTCCCGCGGCCGCGCGCGCCGTCCCGAAGGGCGATCCGTGCGCCGCCATCGAGGCGCGGATCGCGTCCCGCCTCGCCGGCGTGAGCTGCTTCGCGAGCACCGACCTGACCACGAGCAACCCTGCGACGACGCCCGCGAACAACTCGCTCGCCGGGGCGCCCGCGGGCGCGTTCACGCCGGTGACGGACCGCGCCGTGATCGCGCCGGCCACGCCGCTCAAGACCCCGATCACGAAGGTCGTACCGGGCGTCCAGCTCGACGCCGCGCTCGCCGACGATCCGACGGGCCAGTCCCGCTTCCTGCTGCGCGTGCCCGACGACTGGAACGGCCGCCTCGTGGTCGCCGGCGCCTCCGGGACCCGCAGCGAGTTCAACGGCGACTTCGCGTGGAGCGACTACGTCGTGCAGAAGGGCTACGCGTACGCCTCGCAGAACAAGGGCGTCTGGAACCTGCGCATCACCTCGCTCGCCTCCGCGACGCCGCCGAACGACCTCGCCTGCCGCCTCAACCCCTCGTCCACCGTGTGGGTCAACTTCTTCGACAACGACCCCGGGAAGGAGTTCACGCAGTGGGGTCCCGCGATCGTCGCCGCCGCCGCGCTCGCGCGCGACGCGCTCGTCGCGCTGAAGGGCGCGCCGCCGCGCTTCACCTACGCCGTGGGCACGTCGAACGGCGGGTACCAGGTGCGCCGGGCGATCGAGCTCGCGCCGCACGTGTTCGACGGCGGGGTGGACTGGGAGGGCACCTTCGTCGACGAGGGCGCGCCGAACATCCTCACGGACCTTCCGCCCGCCATCCTGAACTTCCCGGACTACGTCGCGTCGGGGTTCAGCTCGACCTCGACCGCCGCGAAGAACATCCTGGCGGCCGGCTACCCGCCCGACATCGTCTCGGGCACGACGCCGCCGACGTCGCTCTGGGGCCTCTACAACGCGCAGTTCTGGGAGGTCACGCAGTGCCAGTGGCAGAAGCGCCTCGACCCGACGTACGACACGTACGGCTCCGGCACGGGGACGTACAACTACGTGAACCGGCTCTCCGAGTCGGACGTCGGCGCCCAGCTCGCGGCGTTCGCGAACACCGGCCGGCTGCTCCGCCCTCTCATCACGATCGCCGGCACGATGGACGCGCTCCTCCCCATCAACCACCACGCGCGGGCGTATGCGCGAAAGGTCGCCGCCGTCCGCGCAGCGGACCTCGGGCGCGGGCCGGACGACGAGCGACGCGCCCCGTACCGGCTCTACGAGGTGCAGAACGGGAACCACATCGAGACGTTCCAGCTCACGTTCCCGCAGCTCGAGATCATCGAGCCGCACGCCCAGCGCGCGTTCGATCTCCTCGTCGACAACGTCGAGAAGCGAGTGCCGCTGCCTCCCGACCAGTGCATCGCGCGCGGCGGGGCGATCTCCGCGTCGCCCGCGCAGCCTGGGCACTGCGCGGCGCTGTTCGTGCCGTAGACGAGATCCCTCCCCCCTCTCCCCCGCGCCGGCGGGGGGAGTCGGGGTGAGGGGCGCGCGGCTCAGCTCCCCCGCGCCCCGCGGATCGCGCGATCCACGATCTCGATGGGGTGCGCCGCCTCCACCTGCGCGCCCCGCTCCTCCAGCATGCGCCGGATCTGGAGCGAGCAGCCCGGGTTCGCGGACGCGAGCAGCACCGCCTTCGTGGAGAGGACCGCGTCGGCCTTGCGCCGGCCGATCTCGTCCGCGCTGCGCGGCTCGACGAGGTTGTAGATGCCCGCCGAGCCACAGCACATGTCGCCGTCCGGCACGTCCACGAGCTCGAGGCCGGGGATGGCCCGCAGGAGCTGGCGCGGCGCGTCGACCACGCGCTGCGCGTGCCCGAGGTGGCACGGCGAGTGGTATGCCACGCGCGCACGGAGCGGCGCCCGCGGCGCGCGCTGTGGCAGCGACGCGAGGAGCTCGGTCACGTCGCGCACCTTCGCGGCGAAGGCGCGCGCGCGCGGCTCGAACGCGGGGTCGTCCGCGAAGACGTGCGCGAGGTCCTTGAGGTGCGAGCCGCACCCCGCGGCGTTCACCACCACGACGTCGGCCGGCTCGCGCTCGAACGCCTCCACGAGGGCACGCGCGAGGCGCTTCGCCTCGGCGGCGCGGCCGGCGTGGACCGAGAGCGCGCCGCAGCAGCCCTGCCCCGCCGGGACCACCACCTCGACGCCCTCCGCCGCGAGCACGCGGATCGTCGCCTCGTTCACGCTGGAGAAGAAGACCCGCTGCACGCAGCCGCCGAGGAGCGCAGCGCGCATGCGCCTCTCGCCCTGGGCCGGCGTGAGCCGCGGCAGCGTCCGGAACACCTCGCGCGCGGCGATCGGCGGCGCGAGCGCGTCGAGCGCGGCGAGCCGGCGCGAGGCGCGGAGGAGCCCCGTCCTGCGCGCGAGCCAGCGCAGCCCGGTCACGCGCCCGAGCCACAGGAGCGCGGCGCCGGCGCGCAGGACGGCCACGT
>DASSQM010000517.1:0-3775 GCA_035702465.1 Anaeromyxobacter sp.
ATGCCTAGCCGGTGAGTCGTCCCAGTGACACACGCGCATTCGGGCGTTGCGCTATCGCGTCGGCTCGCCGTCGTCGCCCCCGCCGCGGTCGCGCAGCCGCTCCCACAGGTTCTTGCGGGAGATGCCGAGCAGGGCCGCCGCGCGGGTGCGGTGTCCGCCCGTCCGCTCGAGCGCGCGCTGGATGTACGCGCGCTCGAACTCGGCCACGGCCTCCCCGAGCGGCGGGAGGTCGCCTGGCTGCGCGGGGCGTTCCTGCGCGGCCGGCGCCGACGCGGAGAGCTCCGGGGGGAGGTGATCGAGCTCGATCCTGCCGCCGCGGGACAGCGCGACGGCGCGCTCCAGCGCGTGCAGGAGCTCGCGGACGTTCCCGGGCCAGTCGTAGGCCGCGAGGCCCGCGACGGCGTCGGGCTCGAGCTCCGGGACGGGGCGGCCGTGGCGCGCCGCGATCTCCTCCAGGAACGCGCGCACCAGGATGGGCACGTCGGCGCGGCGCTCGCGCAGCGGCGGAACGTGGAGGTCGACGACCTTGAGCCGGTAGAGGAGGTCCCGCCGGAAGGCGCCGCGGGCCACCTCGGCGGCGAGGTCGCGGTTCGTGGACGCGATGACCCGCACGTCCACCTTCACGGACCGGCTCGAGCCGACGGGCTCGAACGTCGACGTCTCGAGCGCGCGGAGGAGCTTCGCCTGGCTCGCGGGCGCGAGCTCGCCCACCTCGTCGAGGAGGAGCGTCCCGCCGTTCGCGACCTCGAACCGGCCGGCGCGTTTGCGCTCCGCGCCGGTGAAGGCGCCCTTCTCGTGGCCGAAGAGCTCGGACTCGAAGAGCGTCTCCGGGATGGCGGCGCAGTTCACGGCGACGAACGGCCTCGCCGCGCGCCGGCTGCGCTCGTGGATGGTCCGCGCGCAGAGGTCCTTGCCCGTGCCGGTCTCGCCGGTGAGGAGCACCGCGACGTCGCTCTGCGCCGCGGCGTCCACGCGCTCGCGGAGCCGCTCCATCGCGGGCGTCTGGCCCCGGAGCGCCTCCACGCGCGCGCCTGCGCCGGCCTCCATCTCCCTGCGGAAGGCGACCTCGTCGCGCACGCGCGCGAGGCGGAGGAGGAGCTCGTCCATCTCGAACGGCTTCTGCACGTAGTCGCGCGCGCCCTCGCGCATCACCGCGACGGCGTCGTCGGCGTCCGCGAAGGCCGTCATGAGCACGACCGCGCAGCGGGGGTTCCCGCGGCGCGCCTCGCGGAAGAGCGCGATGCCGTCGACCCCCGGCAGGCGCACGTCGGTGAGGACGATGTCGAACGCCTCGGCCCGGAGCGCCTCGAGCGCGCTCGTCCCGTCGGCGCGCTCGGTCACGGCGTAGCCGGCGTCGACGAGCGCGTCGCGCACGGTGATGCGGACGATGCGGTCGTCCTCGGCGAGGAGGAGCTTCACGGCTCGATCGTACCACCAGCGGCTCGGGCGCCGTCCGCGGCCTCCCCGAAGACCCACACGGCCTGCGGGGGGAAGAGGAGCCAGTGGGCGTCGCCCCGGGGAGCGCTCGCCTCCCAGGCGCGCACGCGCTGATCGCCCACGGTGAAGACATAGTCCCACCGCTCGCCGAGGAAGAGCGCCGTGTCGAGCTTCGCCGGCAGCGCGTGCTCCGCCGGCGCGCCCTGCACCCGCGTCTTCTCGATGCGGATGATCGCCGTCGCGGGCTGGCCCGGCTCGAGCGCGGCGCGCAGCCTCCCCCAGACCGCCCACGACGCACCGGCGACGCGGGCCATGTCGCCCTTCACCTCCGCCACCGTCCCCCGGAGCCGGTTGTTCGCGCCCATGAACTCCGCGGCGAACGCGCTCGCGGGCTCGCCGTAGATCTGCTCGGGCGCGCCCTCCTGCACGATGCGGCCCTGGTCGAGGAGCAGGATGCGATCCGCGAGCGCGAGCGCCTCCACCTGGTCGTGCGTCACGCAGACGGCGCTGATGCCGAGCTTCTCGATGAGCTGCCGGAGCCAGGCGCGCGCCTCCTCGCGCAGCTTCGCGTCGAGGTTCGAGAGCGGCTCGTCGAGGAGGAGCACGCGCGGCTCGTACACGATGGCCCGGGCGAGCGCGACGCGCTGCTGCTGCCCGCCGGAGAGCTGGTGCGGGTGCCTCTCGGCGAGCCCGCGCAACCCGAGCTGCTCGAGCGTGCCGACGACGCGCGTGCGGATCTCCGCCGCGGGCACCTTGCGCAGCTTGAGCCCGTAGGCGACGTTCTCGAAGACGGTGCGGTGCGGCCAGAGCGCGTAGGACTGGAACACGAGGCCGAGGTGGCGCCGCTCGGCCGGGACCTCCACGCCGCGCTCCGCGTCGAAGAGCACCTCGTCGCCGAGGACGATGCGGCCCTGGTCCGGCACCTCGAGCCCGGCGACGGCGCGCAGGAGCGTGGTCTTGCCGCTGCCGGACGGGCCGAGGAGCGCCACCACCTCGTTCGCGCCCACCTCGAGCGAGACGCCGTTCAGGACGGGGTTCCCGCCGAGCCGCTTGTGGACCCCGGAGACGACGAGCCTAGTCATGGAGCTTCACCCCGAGCCGGAGCGCTGCAGCGAGCCCGGCGGCGACGAGGAACACGTTCACGACGGAGAGCGCCGCCACCGCGTCGATGGCGCCGGTCCCCCACAGGGAGACGATGAGCGAGCCGATGGTCTCCGTGCCCGGGCCGAGCAGGTAGACGCCGGTCGAGTACTCGCGCACGAAGATCATGAAGACGAGGAGCCAGCTCCCGAGCAGCCCGAAGCGGATGAGCGGCAAGGTCACGTCCCGCGTCACCCGGCCCGGGGTGGCGCCGGCGACGAGCCCCGCCTCCTCGAGCTCCGGGCCGACCTGGAGGAGCGCGCCGGAGATGAGGCGCAGCCCGTAGGCGAGCCACACCACGCTGTAGGCGAGCCAGACCGAGACGAGCGTCCCGCGGAGCGGCGCGATCGGCTTCACGAACAGGAAGATCCACAGGAACGCGAGGCCGGCCACGATCCCGGGCATGCCGCGCGGGAGCATGACGAGGTAGTCGAGGACCTTCGCCCACGGGCTCGTCCAGCGGTGCGAGGTGAGCCCGATGGCCGCGTAGCACGCCACCGCGAGCGCGCCGCCCACGAGGCCGATGCCGAGGGTGTTGAGGATGCCGCGCACGAGGTTGGGGTAGTCGAGCAGCTCCCGGAAGTGGTCGAGCGTGACGACGTCGAGGAAGCGGATGCCCTCGCCCCACGAGCTCACGATCGAGCGCAGGAACACGCCGGAGAGCGGGAGGACCACGGTCACGAGCAGCCCGACGAGGAGGAGCGCGAACGCGGGCCACCGAAGCGGCCCGAGCCGCAGCGGCCGCGCGGCGGCGCCCTTGCCGCGCATGGTGACGAAGCGGTTCGCCACGCCGAGGAGCCGCCGCTGCATCCACACGAGCGGCAGGGCGAGGGCCACGATCACGACGGCCACCACCGCCATGAGCTGGTACGACGGCACGCCGAGCCGGTTCGTGAGCTTGTAGAGGTACGTGGAGAGGACGAGCAGGCCCTCCGGGTCGCCCAGGATGAGGGGCAGGCCGAACAGCTCGAACCCGAGGAAGAAGACGAGCACGCCGCTGTAGAGGATGGCCGGCCACACGATCGGCAGCGTCGTGCCGAGCGCGATGCGGACCGGGCCCGCGCCCGCGACGGAGGCCGCCTCCTCCACGTCCGAGGAGACGGCGCGCAGCGCGGACGACGCGTAGAGGTACACGTAGGGCACGTGCGTGAGCCCCGAGATGACGACGAGGCTCGTGAGCGAGTACACGTTCCACGGG
>DASSQM010000518.1:0-9562 GCA_035702465.1 Anaeromyxobacter sp.
ACGACGAGTTCGACCCCGATCACCACCCCAGCTACATCGAGTTCTTCCACCGGCTGCTGCCCGAGACGCGCGACGCGCTCGTCCTGGAGCAGAAGTACGAGCGCGAGCTCGCGGAGAACCCGACGTACGTGCACATGTACCGGACCGGCCACGCGTACCACGGGTCCCACCCGTTCTTCATGTGGTACTGGGGCGAGAACGGGCGGCAGCACGTCGGCAAGGTCATCGCGGTGGGCGCGGACAACGAGCACGTGCCGCGCAGGATGGGCTGGGACTCCGCCGAGACCCTCGCCGAGGCGATCGACATGGCGCGCGGCATCCACGGCCGCGGCGCCCAGATCGCGCTCCTCCACCACCCGCCCATCGTGATGACGCAGAACCGGGGATGAGCGGCCACAAGCGGAACGGCGCGGGCGGCGCGCACACTCCGGCTCGGGGTTCGGGGGGGTCGCCCGTCGAGGCGCGAGCGGTGGCGCTCGACGTCGGCGCCACCCTCGCCGGCCGCGCGCTCCTCTTCACCGGCGCCACGGGCTTCGTCGGCAAGGTCGCGCTGACCCTGCTCCTCGATCGCTATCCCCGGATCGGCAAGGTCTTCGTGCTCGTCCGTCCCGGTACGGGCGGATCCGCGGAGGCGCGCTTCTTCGAGAAGGTGGCGGCCAGCCGCCCGTTCGATCCGCTCCGGCAGCGGCACGGCGATCGCTTCGACGCGTTCCTGCGCGAGAGGTGCGTCCCGCTCGCGGGCGACGTGTCCGACCCGCTCCTCGGCCTCTCCGACGCAGACCTCGCGCGCCTCGGCCGGCTCGACGCGGTGGTGAACTGCGCGGGCCTCGTCGACTTCGACCCCTCGCTCGAGCTCGCGCTCGGCGTGAACGTGCGCGGGCCGCGCAACGCCATCGAGCTCTGCCGGCGGACGGGCGCGGCGCTGCTCCACGTCTCGACGTGCTTCGTCGCGGGAAACCGCGACGGCATGGTGTACGAGGACGAGGAGCTCGACGGCTACTTCCCGCGCCGCGAGGGCGCCTCGGACCGGCCGAAGGAGCCGCCGCTCGACGGCGCCGACTTCGAGCTCGAGGCGGAGATCGCCGACTGCGAGCGGCGCATGGCGGAGGTGCGCGAGCGCGCGGAGGACCGCGTGCAGCAGTCGCTCTTCCGGGACCGTGCGCTCGAGCGCCTCGCCGAGGACGGGCGGAAGGGCGACGAGAAGGCGCTGCGGCTCGCCATCGCGCGCGAGAAGCGCGTGTGGCTCTCGCAGCGCCTCGTCGAGGTCGGGATGGAGCGCGCCCGCCACTGGGGCTGGCCGAACACGTACACGTACACGAAGTCGCTCGGCGAGCAGGCCATCTCGGCGACGCTGCGCGCGCCCGCCGGGGACCGGATCCACTGGTCCATCGTCCGGCCTTCCATCGTGGAGAGCGCGCTCCGCCATCCGTTCCCCGGCTGGAACGAGGGATTCACCACGAGCGCGCCGCTCACGTTCCTCGCCCTCGAGGGCCACCGCGGCTTCCCCGCCGCCGAGAAGGCCATCCTCGACGTGGTGCCGGTGGACCTCGTCGCGGCCGCGACGCTCGCGGTGACGGCGGAGCTCGTCGAGCGGAACGCGTCGAAGGCCCCGCCCTCGGGCCGGGTCTACCACCTCGCGTCGGGCGACACGAACCCGCTCTGGGCGCGGCGCGCGGTGGAGCTCACCGCGCTCTACCGGCGGCGGCACCTGCGCGAGCGCGAGACCGGCAACGCCACCTGGAACCGGCTCGTCGCGCGCGTCGAGCCGTACGCCGCCTCGCGCGCCCAGTACGAGGCGTTCGGCGCGCCGGCCATCTCCGCGCTGTCGAGGCTCGCGCGCCGCGTGCTCGACGAGGCGACCCCGCGCTGGGGAGCGCCGCGCCTCTCGGCGCTCGCCGAGCGGGCGCGCCGCGAGCTCGACGAGCTGGACGACCGGCTCGCGAAGCTCACGAAGCTGTGGGACCTCTTCCTGCCGTTCGTCTGGGACAACAAGTACGTCTTCCGCTGCGCGCACATCCGCGAGCTGTACGGGAGGCTCTCGCCCGCCGACCGCGCCGCGCTCCCCTGGGACCCCGAGGCGCTCGACTGGCGCGCCTACTGGCTCACGGTCCACATGAAGGGCCTCGAGGAGTGGGTCTTCCCCGGGTTCGAGGAGGCCTCGCGGAAGCGCGTGCACGCGCCGCGCACGCACCGCGACCTCCTCGAGCTGCTCGAGTCCGCCTGCGAGCAGTGGGGGCGGCGCACCGCGCTGCGCATGGAGGGCGAGCGGAAGGACCGCATCACCTATGCCGAGCTGCGCCGGATGGCCGGTGCGGTGGCCGGCTCGCTCGCCGCCGCGGGCGTGGCGAAGGGCGATCGCGTGCTGCTCGCGTCCGAGAACCGGCCGGAGTGGGCGGTCGCGTACTTCGGGATCCTGCGCGCGGGCGCCGCGGCCGTGCCCGTCGACCCGCTGCTCTCCGCGCCGGAGCTCGCGAACCTGTGGAGGGCGGCAGGCGCGCGGATCGCCATCGTGTCCGACGACGCCGCCCGCCGGCATCCGGAGCTGGGCGCGCTCGCCGCGGCGGCCATCCCCGGCGCGCGGGTCGCATTCCTCGCCGAGGTGCTCGGCGGCGGGCCGCCGCCTCCACCGCCCCGCTTCTCGGGCGACGACCTCGCCTCGCTCATCTTCACGAGCGGGACCACCGGGACGCCGAAGGGCGTCATGCTCTCGCACCGGAACTTCGCGAGCCTGGTGGGGAAGCTCTCGGGGCTGTTCGATCTCGGGCCGGGCGACGGCCTCCTCTCGGTCCTGCCGCTGCACCACACGTTCGAGTTCACCGCGGGGCTCCTCGTCCCCCTCTCGCGCGGCGCGGAGATCGAGTACCTCGACGAGCTCACCGCCGACCGCATCTCGGAGGCGCTCGGCGCGGGGCGCGTCACGGCGATGATCGGGGTCCCGGCGCTCTGGTCGCTCCTCCACCGCCGCATCACGCAGGAGCTCGCGGCGAAGCCGGGCGTGGTCGAGGCGGCGTTCCGCGCGCTCATGAAGGGGAACGCGGCGCTGCGCGACTCGGCGCTCGCGCTCAACCTCGGGAAGCTCCTCTTCTGGCCGGTGCACCGCAAGTTCGGCGGCCGCCTGCGCCTCCTCGTCTCCGGCGGCTCCGCGCTCGATCCCGAGGTGCAGCAGGCGTTCCGCGAGCTCGGGTTCGATCTGTACGAGGGGTACGGCCTCACGGAGGCGGCGCCGGTGCTCGCGGTGTCGAGCCCGGGCGGCGACGCGCCCCCGGGGAGCGTCGGCCCGGCGCTGCCCGGCGTCGAGCTCCGCATCGAGCGCCCGGACGTGGACGGCGTCGGCGAGGTGCTCGCCCGCGGGCCGAACGTCATGCTCGGCTACTGGCGCGGCGGGGCGTCGCCCGGCGTCGACCCCGAGCTCACCGGGGAGGCGCTCGAGGACGGCTGGCTCCGCACCGGCGACCTCGGCAGGCTCGACGCGAACGGCAACCTCACGCTCGTCGGCCGCGAGAAGGACGTCATCATCGACGCGAACGGCAAGAACGTCTACCCGGACGAGCTCGAGGACGCCTACCGCGATCCGGACCTCGTGAAGGAGCTGTGCGTCGTCGGGCTGCCGGACGGCGCGAAGGGCGAGAAGGTCGCGATGCTCGTCGTGCCCGACTGGCGCGATCGCGACCGCGGCGAGGTCCGCGAGAAGCTCGAGGCCCACGTGCGCGCCGTCTCGGCGAAGCTGCCCTTCCCGAAGCGCGCGAAGGTCTGGCACGTGATCGACGGCGAGCTTCCCAAGACGGCGACGCGCAAGGTGAAGCGGTCGCTCGTGCGCGAGGAGCTCCTGCGCATCGAGGCGATGGCGCAGAAGGGCCGCAAGGCGCGCGCGGAGGCGCAGGGGCGCGCGGGCGGCGACGGGTGGCTCCTCGACCTCCTCGCCGACGTCTCGCGGCGGCCGCGCGCGGAGATCGGGCCCGAGACGCGGCTCCAGGCCGACCTCGGCTTCGATTCGCTCATGGTCACGGAGCTCGCGGCCGCGCTGGAGGAGGCGGGCGTGCCCGCCACGATCGCGGACCACCTCCAGGGGATCCACACCGTCGGCGAGCTGTCGCGCGCGGTGGCCGGCGCGGGGCGGCGCGCCTCGGGCGCGCGCGATCCGTCCGCGGCGGACGAGGCGGCCGCCGCGGCGGGCGGCGAGGAGCTGCACGTCCCCGCGCTGCTCGCGAGGCTCGGCCGCAGGGTCCTCGACGTCGGACAGCGCGCGCTCTACGAGGTCGTCTACGACACGAAGGTCCGGGGCGCGGCCTTCATCCCCCACGACCGCAACTTCCTCGTGGTCGCGAACCACGCGAGCCACCTCGACATGGGCCTCGTGAAGGTCGCGCTCGGCGACGAGGGCCGGCGCGTCGCCGCGCTCGCGGCCCGCGACTACTTCTTCGACACGCCGCTCAAGCGCGCCTACTTCGAGAACTTCACGAACCTCATCCCGATGGAGCGCGAGGGCTCGCTGCGCACGAGCCTGCGCGCCGCCGCCGAGGCGCTCCGGCGCGGATACCACCTCCTCATCTTCCCGGAGGGCACCCGCTCGCGCGACGGGAGCATGGCGCCGTTCTACCCGACCGCGGGCTACCTCGCGCTCCACTGCGGCGTGGACGTGCTGCCGGCGTACCTGGCCGGTACGCACGAGGCGCTCCCGCCCGGCCGCACCGTCCCGCGCAAGCACGCGCTCGAGGTGCGCTTCGGGCCGGCGATCGCGGTGGCGGAGCTGCGAAGGCGGACGGAGGGCATGTCGCGGAGCGAGGCATACCGGGCGGCGACCGCGGTGATGGAACGGGCGGTGAAGGCGCTGCGGGATGGGACGGCGGCGCCGACCGCGACGTCGACCTCGACCACGACGACGACCGCGATCCCGACCACGACGACGACCGCGGTCCCGACCCCGACGTCGACGCCGACCGCGACCTCGACGCCGACCGCGACCCCGACCCCGACCTCGACCGCGACGCCGACCGCGACGTCGACCTCGACCAGTGGCGCGGCACCGGGGTGGTTCACGCTGAAGCCCCCGGGGCGCGAGTGAACGTCCTCGTCACCGGGGGGACGGGGTTCCTGGGCTCGGCGCTCGTCCCGATGCTCGCCGCGGCGGGGCACCGGCTCCGGCTCCTGCAGCGCACCGCCGCGCCGGACGCGGAGGCGCTCGGCGCCGAGGTCGTCACCGGGTCGGTGTCCGACCCGGGCGCGGTCGCCGCCGCGCTCGACGGCGTCGACGCGGTGGTCCACCTCGCCGGCCAGGTCTCGTTCGATCCCGAGGATCCCGCCGCGCTGTACGAGCTGCACGTCCAGGGCACGCGCCGGGTGCTCGAGGCGTGCGCCGCGAAGGGCACCTCGCGCGTCGTCGTCGCGTCGACGTCCGGGACCATCGCCGTCTCGCGCGAAGAGCGCGTCGCCACGGAGGCGGACGACTACCCCATCGCGCTCGTGGCGGGGTGGCCGTACTACCTCTCGAAGATCTACCAGGAGAAGGCGGCGCTCCGGATCCACCGCGACACGGGGCTGCCGGTCGTCGTCCTGAACCCGTCGCTCCTCCTCGGCCCGGGCGACGCGCGGCTCTCCTCCACCGACGTCGTCTTCAAGTTCCTGGAGCGGCGCGTCCCGGCCATGCCGACGGGCGGCCTCTCCTTCGTGGACGTGCGCGACGCCGCCGCCGCCTTCGCGGCGGCCCTGACGCAGGGACGGGCCGGGGAGCGTTACCTCCTCGGCGGCGCCAACATGACGTTCCGGGACCTGTTCGCGCGCCTCGAGCGCCTCACCGGCGTCGCGGCGCCGCGCGTGACGCTGCCGAGCGCGGTGAACGTGGCGGGCTCGAAGCTCCTCGAGAAGCTCCACGAATGGCGCGGCACCGAGACGCCGCTGGATCCGCGCTCGGCGGAGATGGGCGAGCGCTTCTGGTGGTGCGACTCCTCGAAGGCGCGGGCGGAGCTCGGGTTCACCGCGCGCGATCCGCAGGAGACGCTGTTCGAGACCGTGCGCTGGCTCGACGAGCACGTGCGGAAGAAGGGCCCGCGCACGGTCGCGGACCTCGCCGGCGCGCGGCGCTGAGCCCGCGCGCGCCGCGTCGCACCGCGCCGCACGGCGCCCCACGTCGGCGCAGGAGGCCGCCTGTGCGGAAACCGGCGTGCCGCGATCCGACCCGTACGGACAGTGAGGATGCCTCCGCGATCTCGCGGACCTGCGCGATCCCGAAGCGTCGTTTGCCCGCGGTACAAGGCTCTGCCACGCTCGTCGCCCTTCCACGAGAGGAGGAGCTCCATGCCGAACGATCTCGGTGCCACCCTCGCGCGCATGAAGGCGTCGCTCGATCGCACCGGCGCCGCGGTGCTGGCGAGCAAGCCCGTCGCGGTCGCCCGGCGCAACCCGAGGCGGACCGTCGCGCTCGCGGTGGGCGCGGTGCTCCTGCTGGCCGCGGGGTTCTGGCTCGGCCTCGAGGGCCTGCCGGACTGGGCTCCGTTCGCGCCGAGGACGTTCCAGGACGTGGCGCGCGCCGCCCGCGAGCGGCCGACCGACGCCGTGGCGCAGCGCGAGCTCGGGCACGCCCAGTTCGCGGCCGGGCGCCGCGCCCGCGCGCTCCGCTCGTACGACCGCGCGCTCTCGCTCGACTCCGGGGTCGCGGACGACCGCCTGATCGGGAACGCCGTCGCCACCTTCGGGAGGAAGGAGCAGCCCAGGGCGGAGGCGCTCATCGGGAAGCACCAGCTCGCGGCCGCCGCGAAGGGCCTCGATCCGCTGACCCGCAGCCGCCGCTACGCCGTCCGCTGGGGCGCCGTGCGCACGCTGCGCAAGCTCGGCAGGGACTCGCGCTCGGCGTACGTGCACGCATACGCGGCGGACCTCTCGTCCGAGGACTGCGACGTGCGCCGCCGCGCGATGGAGAAGCTCGCGCAGGTCGGCGATCGCTCCGCGCTCTCCGCCGTGCGGCGGGCCAAGGAGGAGGACCGCAAGACCGGCGGGTGGTTCCGCCAGACGTGCCTCGGGGACCGCGAGGAGACGACGGAGAAGGCGATCCTGGCTCGGCGCTGAGGGCTACATCATCCCGCCGCTCACGTCGCGGAGCTTGCGCACCGCGACGACGCCGCAGCGCTCGCCGCACGCGGCGCAGACCTCGTACGTCATCTCCTTCACGACGAGCACGTCGGGGTGCTCCTCCGCCGGCGCGAGGCGCGCGCCGCACGTGGGGCACGACAGCTCCGGGACGCGCTGCCGCCGCGCGAGCATCTGCGTGCTGCGCGCCTCCGGGGCGCAGCGGCTGCACTCGACGCCGTAGAGGTATCCGACCTCCTGCGTGGGAGGCGTCTCGTCGAGATCGACGCCGCAGTACTGGCACACCTCGGCGGCCACGATCCGTCCGTTAACGGGCGCCCGCAGCCGCGACAAGGCCCGCCGAGATGCGCGGCGCGGCGCCCCGGAGCCGCAGCGGCTCGGGCGCGCCGCATCCGCACACGCTACGGCGTCGTCCACAGCATCGCGAGGTTCACCGGCGCGGGCTCGGGCGCGCCGTCGCTGGCCGGGGTGCCGTCGATCATCGTCGGATCGTAGCTGCCGCCGTGCCACGTCGCGACCGGGCAGCCGGACGCCGCGCCGTCGTTGGAGCGCGTGACGTCGAACGAGTACGCGCAGGAGGAGTCGCCGTCGTCCGCGCGGGCGGCGGCCGGGGAGGCGGCGGCGAGGACAGCGGCGAGGGCGGCTGCGGCGAAGAGCTTCGAGAACATGGGGGCCTCTTTTCCGTTCGGGTTGTGCGAGCCCGGTGACTCGCGTTCGACCGGAAGGACTCGCCGGAAGGCGGAAGCGTTACGCCGCGCTGCAGAAGGGGCGCGCGCGTAACGGATTCGCCCGGCCGTCCGACTGCCGCGCACACGACGCAGGCAGACGGCCTGCGTGACAGGAGACTCGCACATGAATCGCTTCGCTCCCTTCGCTCTCGCCCTCGCCGCCGCCTGCGGCGGGCCGGCCACGTCCACCACGAACGCGTCGCGCACCGACGCCTCCCGATCCGGCTCGACACGGACGCTCTTCGTCCGGAGCGCGGTCGAGCACGACGACGGGACGGTCACGCTCCCGCTGCACCGCGGGACGAGCGGCGACCGCACGGTCTGGTACATCCTCCTCGACTCGTCCAGCGGCGACGACGCCGACGCGCACGGCATCAACGAGTCGCAGAAGCTCGCGAACGCGCGCGGCACGACCGCCGTGCAGAAGGTGAAGGTCGTGAACGGCGTCGTGGACTTCCCCGCCTCCGTGAACTTCAACGCGTTCGTCCGCCAGGTCGTGCCCGGCCCGACCGGCTTCCCGCCGGAGGCCGCGCAGACGGCGTCCGTGGGAGACGCCGGCTACAGCCCGCTCATCGAGCTCCCGGACGGCACGATCGAGAACGCGCCGCAGGTCGCGAACGAGACCGGGCACGCGCCGAAGGTCGTGGCCATCGACTTCGCCGCGCTCACCGTCACGCTCGAGGAGACGCCCGGGTTCCAGGGCGGAAAGGCGGTCCGCTACCTCTCGACCGACTCGTCCCATCCCGTCGCCGCCGCGCTCGAGAACGTCACGCTCGCGCCGGCGCTCGACGCCGCGCCGTCCGCGGGGAACGACGGGACCGACTCCTCTCGCGCCAGCCTCGCCGCGTTCGTGAACGGGCAGACGGGCGCCGCCAACCCCCAGCGCCAGGGCCTCAACTCCGCCATCCTCGACGGCCTCTCGCCGCTGAACGTGCTCGCGTGGAACCCGAGCCAGGGCCGCTACAGCCCGCTCTGGGACGTCCACCTCGCCGCCTGGACCGCGGAAGCGATCGCGGCGGGGCGGAACCTGCGCCAGACCGACTTCGGCGACGTGACCGGCCTCGCGGACCACGGCCTCGTCACCGCGCCCGACGGGTCGCGGTTCGCGGCGAGCGGGTTCATCGTGGACTGCCCCATCATCAGCTCGGAGTAGCGCGTCGCGGCTCCTCGCGATCGCGGGGAGCGCAGCACGGGCGTCGACGCCCGGCGCGGACGGGAGACCGCCGCGCCGGGCGCGGGCGTCCGCGCATGACGTCCGGGCGCCCGCCGAGACTGGAGCTGCGGAGGTCGTTGCATGTGGCGCCCGGCAAGACGAGAGGACGGCGAGGAGATCGTGTCGATGTGCCTCGCGCTGTATCGCGAGGACCCAGGGGTCGAAGAGGTCTCGGCAGAACACGTCCGGGGGACACTCGCGGTGTTCGAGCGCCAGCCGGCTCGAGGGCGAGCGGTCGTCGCCGAGGTGGGCGGCCGCGTCGCCGGCTACGCGTTCCTGGTCCCGTTCTGGTCGAACGGGGCCGGAGGCGAGGTCTGCGAGGTCGACGAGCTGTACGTGCGCTCCGGGCGGCGGGGCGAGGGGCTCGGCACGGCGCTCTTCGAGGAGATCGACGCCGGGCGCTTCGGCGCGTTCGCCGCCACGGCGCTGGGCGTATCGCCGGGCAACGCCCGGGCGCGGCGGCTCTACGAGCGGCTGGGATTCCGGGCGGCCGGGACGACGATGGTCCGCCTCCGGTCGCAGGGTGCCCGCTGAAGCCCGC
>DASSQM010000519.1:0-2530 GCA_035702465.1 Anaeromyxobacter sp.
GTCGGCCCGAGCGGCAGCACCTGCCAGAGCCGCTGGCGCGCCGAGGCGAGCCAGTCGACGAACCGGTGCGCGGCCGGCCCGAGGTCTCCCGCGCCGTGGGGGCCGGGCAAGGAGGTGGGGTGCAGGAGGATCCCGCTCCGCCGATCGCGCATGGACGCCATTCTACAGGTGGTGGATGCGGTCGCCCGCGGCGCGCTCCCCCTTGCCGCTCGGGCGCTCCTCGTCGCGCCGCTCCAGGGCCCGCGAGACCGCGTCCCGCGCGCCGAGCCCGACGGCGAGCGCCCCGGCGAGCACCGCGCCGCCCACGAGGATCGAGAAGGCGATGACCGGGAGCGAGCCGCCGATCCCCGTGTGCTCGAGCGCCATCGCGGCCGCGAGCGCGATGACCACCCACTTCACCCCCCACGCCACGAGCCGCGCCTGCCGGATCCCCTGGTTCACGGCGCCGATGAGCACGCCGCGCTCGAGGAACCTCGCCACGCCGATCCCCACGAGCATCACGAGGGCGCCCACCACGAGGCGCGGCAGGAGCGCGAGGAGCTGGAGCCCGAGCGCGCTCGTCGTCGACGCGCCCAGGACGGCCAGCGCGACGGACACGCCCGCCGCGATCACGAACCAGAACCCGCCCTGCGCGAAGAGGGCCGAGGGCTCGCGCCCGGGCACCGGGACCCCGCCCGCCGTCATGCCCCACTCGCGGGCGCGGCGATCGAAGCCGATGCGCGCGAGCGCGAACCGGAGCACGGCGCGGACGGCGTACGCGAGCAGCACCGCCACCAGGACGACGACCGCCATGGCGACGATCCCGGGCAGGTCCTCCGCGAGGACGGCCCCGAGGCGGTTCATCGCCTCGCGGAACACCCACTGGATGCGTTCCCACATGGCTCTCTCCCTCACGGCATGAACCGGTCCGGCCAGCGCCAGCGCGAGATGAGGTACGGCTTCTCCGCCTCGAATGCGAGGCAGAGGCGCTCGATGCGGTCCTCGGTCCGGATGCGATCGAGCTCGCCGACGTCGTTCACGAAGCTCGCGAGCCAGCCCATGTAGATGGGCGTGAGCGAGCGCAGGAGCTGCAGCCGGTCCATCACCTTCACCCGCCAGGCCACCGCGAAGTCGTACACGACGCGCGCCCAGATCGGGTCCGGCATGCGGAACGCCTGCGGCGGGTCGCGTGCGATGCGCTGGAGCGCGAGCAGCGTATTCGGCGGCAGCACGACGGACCACAGGTTGCGCAGGTCGCGCCACCCGAGCTCGAACGCGGCGACGAGCGGCCCCGGCGCAGGCGCGGGCGCCGTCTCCCCCGGGAGGTGCTCGTCGCCGTAGGTGGCGACGGGACACGAGCCCCGCGCGCGCTGCCAGCGCGCGGCGTGCAGGTCCATCTCGTGGAACAGCGTCCCGAGGACCTTCGCGAGCGCGTCGGCCACGTCCGCCGGCTGCGCCTGCGGGACCGGGCGCGGGCCGAGGAAGACCTGCGCGCACCGGCACT
This sequence comes from Anaeromyxobacter sp., assembly GCA_035702465.1. Classification (GTDB taxonomy): domain Bacteria; phylum Myxococcota; class Myxococcia; order Myxococcales; family Anaeromyxobacteraceae; genus Anaeromyxobacter. The sequence continues at coordinate 1,484 of DASSQM010000519.1, forward strand.
CCCGCACCAGCGCCTTCGCGATGACCCACAGCTCGGAGCCGGCGTGGGCGGGATCCGTTCGCCAGCCGTCGTCCACGGAGAGGTGCTCCACGAGGCGCCGCGAGAGCACCATCTCCGTCCCGAGCGGCTGGCGGATGCGCTGGGCGAACAGCGCGCGCGTGAGCGGGTAGACGAGGCCGGACACGAGCACGCCGTCGAAGCGGCGCCGCTGGTACGAGGGCGCGACGAGGTCCGCCTGCCCCGAGAGCACGGGCTCGAAGAGGAGGCGGAGCCAGTCGGAGTCCGCCGGCCGCGGCATCGGCTCGAGCAGCGCGCAGGCGGGGGCGCGCATGTCGTGCGCGACCTCGAGGAGCGCGTGCAGCGCCGACTCCGGACCCGAGCCGGCGTGGACGGCGGGCGCGGGGCGGCCCTCGCCGGCCGGGACGAGCGGGGATCCGGGCTCGAGGGTGCCCGCCGCGCTCGCGGAGAGCACGACGGCGAGCGAGCGCTTGCCGGGGAACGCCCTGCGGAGGGCGGCCTGGAGCGCGAGCGCCGCCTCGCTCGCCGGCCCGGGGTCGCCCTCCGACGCGAGGCCGACGACGACCTCGGCCGCCGTCGCCTCAGCGGCTCGGAGCGGGTCCAGCACGGCGCTCCACAAGGTAGCCCCGGGGCGGACCGGGCTCACGGGTCCGCGCGGGGGCCGGCGCCGCCTCGAAACGGCGGCGGAAGCGGAAGGGCGCGGATGGCGGCGCCCTTCCGTCCGCCGACGGAGCGGCCGTCCCCGGCCCGGGGCGGCGCTCTCGCCCCGCTCCAAGCCTCAGGCGAGCGCGTGCGCGAGCCTCATCTCGCGGCTCTCGTGGTCCATGAGCCGCGCCGCGATCTCTCCCGTGCGGCGCGTCACGTCCGACGGCGCGCCGGTCTTCATCGCCTCCGACATCCCCTTCAGCGCGGCGAGGATCTCGCGGTGCTCCTGGACCATCCGGCCGAGCTCGGCGCCGTGCTCCGGAGAGCGCGCCCCGAGCAATCCGTAGAAGCCCTTCGCGTGCTCCTCGTGCGCGAAGTGCTCCG
>DASSQM010000520.1:0-5350 GCA_035702465.1 Anaeromyxobacter sp.
CCCTTGCCGCCGCCCCGGTGCGGCGGACGACGCGGAGGCCACCATGCTCACCTCGCGCTCCCTCCAGCGCCTCATCGCCGCGGTCACCTTTGCGCTCACCGTCGGGGCGACCTCGTCGCCCCGCGCCGCCGAGCTCGTCCCTCCGGAGGCGTTCGTGCTCCGCTGCGGCACCGGCGTGCACGCTGGCGAGGGTGCGGGGTTCGTGCTGTTCCCGCAAGGCGGCGTGTTCTGCCCGCTCCTGGCGGATCCCAAGCAGACACGCTCGTTCGCGAGCTACCTGCGCGGCGAGTTCCCGCGCGTCACCGGCGCGAAGAACGTGGGCTCGGTCGGCGTCGGCGACGGCGTGCGCTTCTTCCGCTACGGCTGGCGCGAGCCCGGCGAGGGGATCCAGCTCGGGCTCGAGGCCGCCGTGTTCACGCAGTTCGACCTCGGCACGCGGAGCGCCGACCTGATGAACGCGGACTACATCCTGGGCCTGCCGCTCACGTTCCGCGTGGCGGGGTTCTCGGGGCGCGTCCGCGTCTACCACCAGAGCTCCCACCTCGGCGACGAGCTCGTCGCCCATTCGAGGACGGAGATCACGAACGCGCAGCTCTCGTTCGAGGCGGTCGAGATGATCCTGTCGCAGGAGGTCTGGCCGCTGCGCATCTACGCGGGCGGCGACTACCTCTTCCACCGCACGCCGTCGGCGCTCGAGGCCTACGTCGCGCACGGCGGCGTCGAGCTGCGCCTCGGACCCGCGCGCGGAGCCCGCTTCGTCGCCGCGCTCGACGTGAAGGCGAGCCAGCAGCGCGACTGGAAGCCCGCGTACAGCGTCCGCTCCGGCGTCGAGATCGCGTACTGGCACCACCCCGACCACCCGCCGCGGACGTGGGAGATCGTCGGCGAGTACTACGAAGGCCCGTCGCCGTACGGGCAGTTCTTCCTCGACCAGACGCGCTTCTACGGGTTCGGGTTCCACTTCCAGCTGTGACGCCCGCGCCGACTTAGAATCCCATCCGTGACCGTCCTCTTCGTCTTCGTGGACGGCGTCGGCGCCGGCGCCCCCGATCCCGATCGCAACCCGCTCGCGCGCGGCGAGTTCCTGCTCTCGCGCTTCGCGGACGGCTCGGGCGCGCCGCTCCCGGACGGCGCGCGCGCGGTGCTCGCGGACGCGACGCTCGGCGTGCCGGGCCGGCCGCAGTCCGCCACCGGCCAGACCGCGATCCTGACGGGCGAGAACGCGCCGCGGCTCCTCGGCAAGCACCTGCTCGGCTTCCCGAACGCGACGCTGCGGGCGCTCCTCCAGGAACGATCGCTCTTCCTCGCGCTCGCCCGCTCCGGCCGCCGCTTCGTGTTCGCGAACTCCTACCCCGTCGCGTACCTGCGCGCGCTCGGGCTCCCGGCCGAGGGCGAGCCGGAGTTCTCGCTCGGGAGGCGCCGGCCGCGCCCGGCGGCGACGACGGTCGCGTACGCGGCGGGCGGCGGCGCGTTCCGCACGTGGGCGGACGCGCGCGCGGGGCGAGGGCTCACGCACGACATCACGGGCCGCACGGCGCGCGGACGCGGCGCCGACGTGCCCGCGCGCGAGCCGGCCGAGGCCGCCGATCTCCTCCTCGCGCTCGCGCGCGGCCACGACCTCGCGCTCTTCGAGTTCTTCGAGACGGACGAGGCCGGTCACGCCCGTTCGATGGAGCGCGCGCTGGACGCGCTCGGGCGCGTCGACGCGTTCGTGCGGCGGCTCGCCGCAGGCCTCGGGCCCGACGACGCGCTCGTCGTCGCGAGCGATCATGGCAACGTCGAGGACCTGTCGACGCGTAATCACACGTTGTCCCCCGTGCCCGTGCTGGGTTTCGGCAGGGCCGCCGCGGAGATCCACTCCGTCCGCGATCTCACACACCTCGCCGCACTGCTCGCGCGTCTCGCGGGCGGCGCGATCTTGCCTCCCGGGGGTGCGAGCGGGTAGACCTGCGGAGTGCCCCGCACCACCCCGCTCCTCCTGGCCGCGCTCTGCGCGGGGTGCGCCGCGACGTCGCGCGCGCCCGAGGCGCGCACCGCCGACGTCGTCGCGGGAGACGCACGCTTCCGGGTCACCTGGTCCGCGGGCGACGACGGCGCCGCGCGCGAGGTGATCCGCGCCATCCATGCGGCCGCGCCGCGCGTCCGGCGATGGGGCCCGCTCGCGCGCCCGGTGACGGTCACCGTCCACCCGGATCACGACGCGCTCGAGGCGGCGTCGCAGCGCCACGGGTACGACTGGCTCCGCGCCTGGGCGCGCTACGACACCATCGAGATCCAGGCGCCCGGCTCGTGGAGCTTCTTCGGCCCCTCGCGCAGGAAGGTGGAGGAGCTCGTCACGCACGAGCTCACGCACTGCGCGATGTACCAGCAGGCCGGCGACGACCTCACGTGGATGTACAAGGAGATCCCGCGCTGGTTCAGCGAGGGGCTCGCCACGGTGACGGCGGGGCAGGGCTACCGCTTCCCCGGGACCGAGGACCTCTGGAAGTTCTACGGCAAGCGGCTGCCGGGGTCCGGCTTCGGCGAGCCGCGCTCGTCGAGCCCCGCGCCGCTCTACGGCGATCCGATCGTGGACTCCGATCCCATCTACCAGGACCAGTCGGAGATCGTGTACGGCGCGGCGCACCTCGCGATGGAGTTCCTCCTGCGCCGCTACGGCGAGGAGCGCGTGCGCGAGATCCTCCGCCTCATGGGCGCCGGCCAGCGCTTCCCGGCCGCGTTCAAGGCGGCCATCGGCATCGGCGACGCCGAGTTCGCGGCGGACTTCCGCCGCTACGTGGTGTGGGAGGGGTGGCGGCGCTGACCGCCGGTCGCCGGCGTCACCGCGACGCGCGCTGCACCGCCGCCGCGGGCTTGAGCGCGAGCTGCGCCTCGACCGTGGCGAGCGCGCGCTCCATCTCGTCCCGGTACGCGGCCCAGTCCGGCGCGGGGTGCCGTCCCGCCGGCCGAGCGAGCGTCGATTCCAGGTGCACGCGCGACCCGTCGGCGCGCGCCACGCGCTCCCAGCGGGAGAACGCGCCGGTCGTCGCGGGCGAAGGCGGCGGAGGCTCCACGAGCTGCCCGGAGGGCGGCGTCAGGTCGACGACGCTCCGAACCTCGAGCGCGGTGAGCCGGAACGGGCTCTCGCGCCGCGGCACGGGCTCGGCGCCGAGGTAGCGTCGCTCCCACACCGCGGGGACCGGCAGCGACAGCTCGCCGCCGCTCCGCGGGGCCGCGCCGCGCACGAGGTAGCGCACCTCGAGGTCGAGCGGCTTCTCGACGTCGTCGAGGCCGTCGAGCCGCACGGACGTGACCCGCAGGCCCGCGGCGCCGGGCGCGAGGAACTCCTGGAGCCGCTCGACGCGGTCCACCGGGTTCGTTCCGGCGAGGAACGCGCGCATCCCCGCCGCGGGCGGGCCTTCCATGCGGACCTTCTCGCGCACGTCGAGCTCGCCCGCGCCGAGCGTCACGGCGCGCTCGGTCGCGATGCGGCCCGCCGACTCGGCGGGGAGCTCGGCGAGCCGCGAGCGCTCGCCGTCGACGAGGAGCGCGTGCTTGCCGCCGAGCCCGGGGGTGGTCCCCGGCGCCGCGCCCTTGTCCGTAGCGTCGACGAACGTGCCGGCGCCGGCGCCGGGCACCCAGACGATGACGTGGTCGAACTGGTCGAGCGAGGGCAGGCCGGGGCGGACCGGCCCGTCGGCCCGGACGAGCGCGAGCCGCGCCGGGACGCCCGCCGCCTCGAGCAGGCGCTTCAAGAGGAGCGCGTGGTCCTTGCAGTCGCCGAAGCGCGTCTTCAGCGTGTCCGCGAGCGCGTGCGGCACGCGGGCCCGCCGGCCGAACTCGATGGCGCGGTAGGTGAGACCCTTCTGCACGAAGCGCGCGAGGGCGAACACCTTCGCGTCCTGCGCCGCGAGCCCCTTCGCCTCCGCGGCGACGACGGCGTCCACCTCCGGCAGCGGCCGGTCGACGGACGCGATCTCCTCCTGGTAGGCGCGGCCCTCGGCAGCCCAGCTCGCGCCCGACGGGCCGAGCCACACGGTCGGCAGCCACTGCTGGTGGTCCTCGCGGAGCGGCTCCGGACGGAACGTGGCGGGCTTCTGCGTCACGAAGACGATGGCTCCGGGGACGCGCCGGATCTCGACGCCGTCGGACGCCTCCGCCGCGACCGCGTCCACGTCTCCCACCACGACGAGCGCGCTGCGCAGGCGCGGCAGGGCCGAGGCGAGCGAGTGCTCCACGAACTCCATGCGCTCCGGCGGCCGCACGTCCTTCCGCGTGATCACCACCTCGACCGAGAGGCCCGGCCGCAGCCCCGGCACGTGCACGTGCAGGTTGCGGCGGTGCGTGCCCATCTCCCCGGTGGCCTGGTCGGAGACGTACCAGTCGCCCGGCTTCCCCTTGCCGGCGACCTTGCCCGCCGCGTCGCGCACGAGGACGCGGTTCACGAACACCTGCTCGGCGAGCGGGTCGAAGGTGAACTCGAACGAGCCGAGCCGCTCCACGCCGGCCGCGTCGGTCGCGCGCCCGCGGAAGAGGTCGGTGCGGCGGAGCTCCTTGCCGCGCACGAAGGAGATCGCCGTGACGCGGTCGTCGTACCAGGCGCTGTAGCCCTCGGGCGGAGCCCCGGACGGCGCCGCGAGGAGGCCCTCGGGGACGCGGACCTCCTCGATCGGCTCCTTCAGCGACGAGTTCTGGCCCTCGCCGAGCAGCGCCGACACGTGCTCGAGGTACTCCTTCGCGTCGCTCGACGTCGGATCGTGCTCGAGCGCCTTCTCGAACGAGCCCTTCGCCTCCGCGAGTCGGCGCAGCGCGAGCTGGGCGCGGCCCCGCGCGAGCAGGAGCGGGCCGGACCCGGGGAATCGCTTCACGGCCGCCTCCGCCTCGCGGAGCGCGTCGACCTTCTTGCCGTGCTGGAGCAGGGCCTCCACGAGCGCCCACGCGACGCCGGCGTCGGGGCGGCGCGCGAGCGACCTGCGGAGGATCGCGATCTCCGCCTGCGGCCGCTTCGAGCGGCACTCGAGCGCGGCGTGGAGCAGGGTGGGGGCGCGCCCGTCGTGGCGCGCGCGGTGCCGCGCGACGACCTTCAGGGCCTCGGGGCGCTTCCCCGCCGCCTCGAGCAGCTCCACGAAGCGACGGAGGTGGTCCTCCTCCGCGAAGCCGCGTGCGAAGAGCTGCCGGTAGGCGCGGAGCGCCTCCGGCTCGCGCCCCGCGCGCGAGGCGAGCATGGCGCGGAGGGCGTCGAGGCGCGCGTCGCCGGGGAAGCGCGCCCGCGCGCCGTCCAGGAGGGCGAGCCCCTCCGCGAAGAGCCCCGCCTTCACGTGCGCGTCGGCCGCGTTCTGGAGGAGCACGCGGTCGCCCGGCGAGAGGCGGA
>DASSQM010000521.1:0-3109 GCA_035702465.1 Anaeromyxobacter sp.
GCGAACAGGAGGTAGTAGAGCATCCCGCGCCACGCCCCGAGCCGCTCGACGAGGTCCTCCGCGCCGACCTGCCCGAGCGCCTTCGCGGCCGCGACGTCGCCCGGCGGGAACACGTCGAGCCTGCCGAAGTAGCGGAGCGCGACGAGGCCCGCCGTCCAGGGCCCGATCCCGACGCCCTCGCGGAGCCGCTCGACGAGCGCCGGCGTCGCCGTCGCGTGCAGGGCGGCCTCGTCCAGGCGGCCCGCGGCGACGCCGTCGCACGCGGCGCGGAGCGCGCGTGCCTTCGCGCCCGAGAGGCCCGCGCGGCGCAGGAGACCGGTCGGCGCGTCCGCGATCGCCGCCGCGGACGGGAACGGCACGAGCGCGGTCCCGTCGAGCTCGACCGGTGTCGACAGCGAGAGCACGAGGCGCCGCAGGATGGCGACGGCGGACGGGAGGCTCACCTGCTGGAAGAGGATCACCGAGGCGAAGGCCTCGTGGAGCGACGCGAACCGCGGCGGCCGGAGCCCGCGCGCCAGCCCGAGGAGCGGCGCGAGCGCGGGCGTGCGCCGCGCGATCGCCCCGAACGCGGCGAGGTTCACGTCGAGGCCGAGCATGCGGCGGAGGCGGGCGCGCCACGGCGGCGCCGGGCCGGCGGGCCCGCGCAGCTCGACGCGGAGGAGCGGACCGTCCTGCACGACCCGCCAGGTGACGGCGGCCGCGCCCGCGTCGAACGCGCGCAGGTAGGCCCCGTTCGCCCAGACGTCCACGGGGTTCGAAGGGAGCCGCTGCAGCACGGAGACGGTCCGGTCGAGCCGGTAGGGCGGGCGCACGGCGAGCCCGAAGCGGAGCGCGCGCCCCCCGCCCTCGGCGCGTGCGGCGGGATGGCGCCCGGTGCCGGTCCGCATGCGCCTCCTTTACCGGCCGCTATGATCCGCGCATGCCGATCGCGATCCAGCGCCTCGACGCGCGCCGCTTCGACGCGGCGAAGATGCAGAAGCTGAACCTCTTCGAGACGCCGCGCTTCTTCTGCGACGTCTATTGCCTCGAGCCGGGCCAGGCGCAGAAGCCGCATCGCCACGACGCCGCCGACAAGGTGTACGCGGTGCTCGAGGGCGAGGTGCTCGTGCGCGTCGGCGAGGAGACCGCGACCGTCGGCGCCGGCGCGGCGGTGCTCGCGCCCGCCGGGCAGGACCACGGCGTCGAGAACCGCGGCCCGGGACGCGCGGCGCTCCTCGTCTTCATGGCGCCGCGGCCGTAGCGGTCCGGTAGGATGCGGCGGAGCACTCGGGCACGGGGGCCGGCGGGATGAGCACGCAGGAGTGGAAGGGGGCGCTGGTCGTGGGGGTGAGCGGGCTCGGCGGGGCCGCGGCGCTCACGCTCGCCTCCGGCGGGGTGCGCCGGATCGTCCTCGTGGATCCCGCGCCCGCCGAGGCGCGGGATCTCTCCGGACACCCTCTCCTCGCGGAGGAGGACATCGGACAACCGCGGGCCGCCGCCGCCGCGCGGCGCCTCGCCGACCGATTCGCGGGGATCGACGTGACGGCGCCCCCGGCGGCGTTCGACGAGCGGACCGGCCCCGCCCTCGTCGCCTCCGCGAACGTGGTGGTGGACGCGTCGAACCTCTTCGCCGCGATGTTCGCGGTGAACGACGTCGCCGCCGAGGTGGGAAGGCCCGTCGTGCACGCCGGCATCCTCCAGTACAGCGCGCAGCTCCTCACCACCGTGTTCGGCGAGACCGGCTGCCTGCGCTGCCTGTTCGAGGGGCCGCCGCCGCCCAGGGCGGGCGCGGCGCCGGAGGCGGAGGGGCTCGCGCTGCTGGCGGGGTTCGCCGGCGCGCTCGTCGGGATGGAGGCGCTCCGCATGCTCGAGGGCGGGAGGGCCGCCTACGCGGGGCGCCTGCTCGTGTACGAGGCCCGCGCGCGGCGCTCCCGCTCCGTGACGGTGAAGGCGCGGCCGGGCTGCCCCGCGTGCGCCGCGTGGGCGCGGGCGCACCCGGCGGCCGGGGGGCCGACGGCGTGACCCTGACCGACCCCGAGAAGGCCCGCTTCGCGCGCGCCATCCAGCTCCCGGGGCTCGGCGCGGAGGGGGTCGAGGCCCTCCGCGCCGCCCGCGTGCACGTGGTCGGCGCGGGCGTCACCGCGGGCCCGGCGATCCTCTTCCTCGCGCAGACCGGGGTCGGGACCCTGTTCCTCGACGACGGCGGCGACGTCTCGAACGCGGACGCCGGCGCGTGGCTCTACACGCAGCGTGACCTCGGCCAGCAGCGCCTGTTCGCGGCGATGGAGGCGGTGCGCGCCGCGAGCGGGCTCGTGGAGGTCCGCCCCTTCGCGAGCGACACCATCGTGTCCGCGACGCTCGTCTGCTCCGACGACGAGACGGTGGCGCGGAGGGCCGCCGAGCAGGCGCGGCGCGCCGGCGTCCCGCACGTCGTGGGGCTCGCGAACGGCGAGGGCGGCGAGGTGGTGGACGTGCCTTCGGGGGCGCCGTGCTTCCGGTGCGCGCACGCCCCGGGGGCGCGGGTGTTCCCGCGGCGCGGAGCGGCCGCCGCCGTCGGCACGCTCGCCGCGCTCGAGCTCGTCCTGCTCCTCGCCCGGGTGGTGCCCGGCGGCGGCGGCGGCCGCCGCATCGACCTCGTGGAAGGAACGCCCACCGCGCGGCCGACGGAGCGGATCCCGGGCTGCGACTGCTACAACGTCTACTGAGGCCGCGGCACGGCCTCGTCGCGACCCCTGTTTCACCTTCGGTGACCGCCGAGCGGAGACCCGCGGCCCGTGGGCTCGATTCACGGACGGTTGATTGGCACCGTCACCAGTTGATCCTCATCAAGCGAATTCGCCAGTCCCATCAGGTTCATCGGGGACCCGACCTCGTCGCGCCCGCGAATTCCGCACGCCGTTACGCGCTCTTGAGAAAGCTCTGAATCGACCCCGAGTGACGTACCACCATCGCGGGGCATGCCGTGACCACGGGTCAACACCAGCCTGCCCCTCGGCTCGGCGGACACCGAGGCAGAGGGCAACCGAGATGAAGAACCCGAAGACGAGGCTTGGAAGGCGGGACGTGCTGAGGATCGGAGCGACGGCCGGAGCGGCCACCGCCGTCGGCGTCGTGGCCGGTCGGCCCGACC
>DASSQM010000522.1:0-2227 GCA_035702465.1 Anaeromyxobacter sp.
CGGAGCACCCGGAGACGTGGGGCGCGCCGGCGGACGGCGCCACCAAGGCGGCGGTGAACGGTCCCGCGCAGCGCTGACTCGCGCGCTCGCGCCGTCAGCGGAACATGTACCGCAGCCCGAGCTCGGCGTTGAGCCCGAAGCCCGGTTCCCTGGGCGAGATGACGCCGCCGGACGCGCCGACCCATCCCCCGCCGAGCCCGGCGAGCAGGCCGATCCCCGACTCGAACCTCCACTCGTACCCCAGGTTCGCGAAGAGCCCGCCTCGCATGGTCGACGCGAAACCGTCCCTCCGCTGCTCGAGGCTCGCCCCCACGAGCGCGAACGGGCTGGAGCCCGCCGCGAACAGGTACGTCCGCACCGCCGGGGCGAACGCGTACCCCGTCACCGCGCCGACCCCGGAGCTCTCGCGGATGTACGCGACCTGCAGCTCGAGCGCGAAGTGCGGCCACGCAGCGATGACGTCGGCGCCCAGCGGCCCGAGGCCGTTGCCGAGGTGCCACCCCACGCCGAACGAGGTCTGCCCGGCATCGGGCGCTTCGTCCGCCCGCGCCCCGCCGACCGCGCTCGCCGCTGCGACGGCGAGCGTCACGGTCCGTGCAATCAACCACGAAGATCTGCGCCGCATCGGGACCCTCCCGGGCGGTGCGCGACGCGCCTCCGCCCGCCCGGGGACGACGCTAGCACGGTCGGCCGCTACCTGCGCCGCCGCCGCTGCTGCTGCCGGCGTGCGCCGCGGAGCTTTCCCAGCGCGGAGGCGTTCGCCATCGCGCCGGAGCCGAGGAGCCCCTTCATGCCCGCGGCCTTCGGCGGCAGCCCGAGCTGGAGGTCCTTCAGCGCCAGGATGCGGTCGCGGAGCTGCGCCGCCTTCTCGAAGTCGAGCGCGGCGGCGGCCTCCTTCATCTCCTGCTCGAGCGCGCTCACGATCTCGGGGATCTGCTCGGGCTTGTACTCCGCGCCGTCCTCCGCGGCCATGGGCACCGTGAGGTAGTCGGCCTCGACGATGGCCATGCCGAGGTCGGTGATGTTGCGCTTCACCGTCTGCGGCGTGATGCCGTGCTCCTCGTTGTACTTGCGCTGGAGCTCGCGCCGCCGGTTCGTCTCGTCGAGCGCGCGCTTCATCGAGTCGGTGACGTGGTCCGCGTAGAGGATCACGCGCCCGTTCACGTTGCGCGACGCCCGGCCGATGGTCTGGATGAGCGACACCGCGGAGCGGAGGAAGCCCTCCTTGTCCGCGTCGAGCACCGCCACGAGCGAGACCTCGGGGATGTCGAGCCCCTCGCGCAGGAGGTTGATGCCGATGAGCGCGTCGAACTCGCCGCGGCGGAGGTCGCGGATGAGCGCGCTCCGCTCCAGCGTGTCGATGTCCGAGTGCAGGTACCGGCAGCGGACGCCCACGTCGGTGAGGTACTCGGTGAGGTCCTCCGCCATCCGCTTCGTGAGCGTGGTCACGAGGATCCGCTCGTTCGCCTCGGCGCGCTTGCGCACCTCGCCCAGCAGGTCGTCGACCTGCGTGCCCACCGGACGGATCTCCACCTCCGGGTCCGTGAGCCCGGTCGGGCGGATGATCTGCTCGACCACCACGCCCTGGGCCTTCTCGAGCTCGTACTCCGCGGGCGTGGCGGAGACGTAGATGGCCTGGTTCACGAGCCCTTCGAACTCCTCGAACTTGAGCGGCCGGTTGTCGAGCGCCGACGGCAGCCGGAATCCGTACTCGACGAGCGTCTCCTTGCGCGAGCGGTCGCCGCGGTACATCGCGCCGATCTGCGGGATGGTCTGGTGCGACTCGTCGATGACGAGGAGGAAGTCCTTCGGGAAGTAGTCGAGGAGGCAGGGCGGCGGGTCGCCGGCCTTCCGGCCCGACAGCCAGCGGGAGTAGTTCTCGATCCCGGAGCAGAACCCCATCTGCTCCAGCATCTCGAGGTCGAACATCGTGCGCTGCTCGAGCCGCTGGGCCTCGACGAGCTTGTTCGCGGCGGTGAGCTGCCCGAGCCGCTCCCGCAGCTCCTCGCGGATCCCGTCGATCGCCCGCTTGCGGGTCTCCGGCGCCGAGACGTAGTGGCTGTTCGGGAAGATCGCCGCCTTGTCGAGCTCGGCGAGGGACACGCCGCGGAGCGGGTCGAACTCGTGGATCGACTCGACCACGTCTCCGAAGAACTCGATCCGGATCGCCCGCTCCTCCTCGTAGGGCGGGAACACCTCGATGGTGTCGCCGCGGACGCGGAAGGTG
>DASSQM010000523.1:0-2854 GCA_035702465.1 Anaeromyxobacter sp.
GAACGCGGTGAAGTACGGCCGCGGGCAGCCCATCGACGTGCGCGTCGAGGGTGCCGACGGGTACGCGCGCATCGTCGTGAAGGACCGCGGCGTCGGGATCGCGCCGGCGGACCAGGCGCGCATCTTCGAGCGGTTCGAGCGCGCCGTCTCCTCGCACCACTACGGCGGGCTCGGGCTCGGCCTCTGGATCGTCCGGCAGATCGTCGAGGCGCACGCCGGCAGGATCCGCGTCTCGTCCAGTCCCAACCGCGGCGCGGAGTTCACCGTCGAGCTCCCGCTCGACCACGTGCCTCCACCGTGACCGCGCCGCTCCTGCTCGTCGTGGAGGACGACCCCGACGTGCGCGATGCGCTCTCGGTGGTCCTCGCCGACGCGGGGTACGGCCTCTGCTGGGCGAGCGACGGGCTCGAGGCGATGCGGGTCCTGCGCGCGGGCGCGAGGCCGGCGGCGATCCTGCTCGACCTCATGATGCCGGGCATGAACGGGTTCGACTTCCGCGCCGCGCAGCGCGCCGACCCCGCCATCGCCGGGATCCCGGTGATCCTCGTCACGGCCATGCGCGGCGCGGAGCGCGCCGCGGTCTCGCTCGAGGCGGCCGCGTACGTGCCGAAGCCGGCGCGGGTGGACGACCTCCTCGCGGTGGTGGCGCGGGTGGCGGGGCCGGTCAGTTGAGGAACGACGGCGGCCGCACGGTGATGCCCTCGAGCGGCTTGCGGCCCGCGTAGCCCTCGTCCACGCCATGCCAGTGCGTCACCGCCGGCTCGCCGAACTGCCAGCACAGGAGGATCGGCTCTCCCTCGTGCATGGCGTAGAAGTCGACGAGCCCGAGCTCGACGTCCTTCACGAGGCAGCCGAGCTCGTTCACCCGCCCCACCGAGTCCGTGATCTCGGCGGCGAGGGTGCGGAGCCGCTCCGCGTCGCGCTCCTTGCCGGGAGGAGGCTCGCCGCCGTCGTGGAGGATCGCGACCGACGCGTCCGCGCCGCCGAGCGACTCGATGAGAGGACCGAGCTCGGCCCGGGCCCGCGCGATGCGCCCGAACTCGATCTCGAGCGAGGAGACGAGCTGGTTCGCCTCCTCGATCGTGAAGAAGCGCGGCCCGTCGTCCATGGCGGAAACATTAACATGGGCGTGTTATAAGCGCGGCTTCCCGAGGGAATGCGCACGTGCTCGAGACCGTCTCCAAAGGCTTCAAGGCCGCCCGGAACAAGCTCAAGGGGCGCACCGAGATCACCCCCGAGGTGGTCGACGAGGCGCTGCGGGACATCCGCGTCTCGCTCCTCGAGGCCGACGTCGCCTTCGACGTGGTGAAGCGCTTCGTCGCACGCGTGCGCGAGAAGGCCATCGGCGAGGTCGTCGACACGAAGGTGAAGACCGAGAAGGGCACCCTGCGCGTCACGCCGCAGGACCACTTCGTCAAGATCTGCCACGACGAGCTCGAGGCCCTCATGGGGCCGGTCGACACGTCGCTCCGCGACGCGCCGAAGGGGCGGCCGACCGGCATCATGATGGTCGGCCTCCAGGGCTCGGGCAAGACGACCACCGCCGGCAAGGTCGCGAACCGGTTGCTCCGCGACGGCAAGAAGCCGCTCCTCGTCGCGGCGGACGTCTACCGGCCCGCCGCCGTCGAGCAGCTCCAGGTCCTCGGCCAGAAGCTCGGCGTGCCGGTCTTCCACGAGGCCGGCCTCTCGCCGCCCGAGATGTGCCGGCGCGCGCTCGCCGCGGCCGAGAAGGAGAAGGCCGCCGCCGTCATCTACGACACCGCCGGCCGCCTCGCGATCGACGAGGAGCTCATGGTCGAGCTCGAGGAGATCAAGAGGGCGGTCGCGCCGGAGAACATCCTGCTCGTCGCGGACGCGATGATCGGCCAGGACGCCGTGAAGACGGCCTCCGAGTTCGACCGGCGGCTCTCGCTCGACGGCTTCATCCTGACCAAGCTCGACGGCGACGCCCGCGGCGGGGCGGCGCTCTCGATCAAGGAAGTCACCGGGAAGCCCATCAAGTTCCTCGGCATGGGCGAGGCGCTCGACCGCCTCGAGGAGTTCCGCCCGGAGGGGCTCGCGTCCCGCATCCTCGGCTTCGGCGACATCGTCGGGCTCGTGAAGGACTTCGAGCAGGTCGTCGACGAGGAGACCGCCGAGGCGGAGGCGCAGAAGATCCTCTCGGGCGACTTCACGCTCGACGACTTCGTGAACCAGATCCAGCTCGTCCGGAAGATGGGGCCGCTCGGCGAGCTCATGGAGAAGTTCCCGCTGTTCGGCGAGCTGCCGGAGGGCTTCCAGTTCGACGACACGGCGCTCGGGAAGATCGTCGCCATGGTGCACTCCATGACCTCGGAGGAGCGCCGCCGCCCCGACTCGATCACCGACTCGCGCCTGAAGCGCATCGCGAAGGGCTCCGGGCGGACCGAGAAGGACGTGAAGGACCTCCTCAAGCAGTACAACGCCATGCGCGGGGTGATGAAGCAGGTCGGCTCCGCGCCCGGCCTCCTCGCGCGACTGCCCGGCGTGAAGCAGCTCATGCAGCTCCGCAAGCTCCAGGGCAAGGGCATGGAGGACGTCCTCGGGGAGGACGCCAAGGCCGTCGAGGCCGCGATGCAGGGCGGCCTCGTCCCCGCGGAGGCGGCGCGGGCAATGGGCCTGCCCAAGGGCTACACGCCGCCCATGCCCGCCGGCGCGATGGCGCGCGCGCGGCTCATGGGCTACGCGCCCGAGGCGATCTCCGTGGAGTCGGCGCGCGAGCGCGAGGCCCGCAAGAAGAAGCGGAAGCAGGAGCGGCAGGCGCGCAAGAAGAACCGCAAGCGGAACCGCAAGTGATCGCGCACCGCACTCGCAGTGACGCTCGAGCTGGGGGGTG
>DASSQM010000524.1:0-8016 GCA_035702465.1 Anaeromyxobacter sp.
GTCTCGTCGGACGAGGCGGCCATCGCCGCGGCGCGGCGGCTCCCCGCGCGCGCTGTGCTCGTGAAGGGTGGCCACCGCGCGGGCGCGCCGGTGGATCTCCTGGTCGAGGGAAAGCGGGTCGTCCGCATCGAGGGGCGGCGCAGGCCGGGGACCGCGCGCGGGACGGGCTGCCGCCTCGCGTCCGCGGCCGCCGGGCTGCTCGCGCGCGGCGAGGGGCTCGAGGACGCCGTGCGCGGCGCGAAGCGGATCGTCGAGGACTACCTCGACGCGTCCCTCACGCGTCCCGCCGCCGCTCCATCTCGGCGAAGAACGTGGTCGTCTTGAAGAAGACGAGCGGGATGGTGCAGGTCGGGCCCTGGCGCTGCTTCGCCACGATGAGCTGCACCTCCAGCGTGTCGGTCGGCGCGGCGCCGGCTTGCTGGTCCTTGGAGTCCTCCTCGCTGCGGTGGAGGAACATGACCACGTCGGCGTCCTGCTCGATGGCGCCGGACTCGCGCAGGTCGGAGAGCATGGGCGGCTCGCCCTTGCGCTTCTCCACGCCGCGGTTGAGCTGCGAGAGCGCCACGATGGGGCACTCGATCTCCTTCGCGAGCGACTTGAGCGAACGGCTGATGGTGGCGATCTCCTGCTCGCGCGACTGGTTGGGCCGATCGGACGGCGCGTGCATGAGCTGCAGGTAGTCGACCACCACGAGGTCGAGCCCGCCGTTCTCGCGCTTGAGCTTGCGGCACTTCGAGCGGAGCTCCACCGGCGTGAGCACGAAGTTGTCGTCGAGCCACACGCTCGCGCGGGCGATGCGGTCGCCGTGCGTCTGGATCTTCTGCCAGTCGTAGGAGGAGAGCTGCCCCTGCGAGAGGCGGCGCCAGTCGAGCTTCGCCTCGGACGCGAGCATGCGCAGCGCGAGCTGCTCGGACGGCATCTCCAGCGAGAAGAACGCGACCTTCTTGCCGGCGCGCGTCGCCGCGTGGGTGGCGATGTTGAGCGCGAACGCGGTCTTGCCGACGGAGGGGCGCGCCGCGAGCACGACGAGCGCCCCGGGCTGCAGGCCCAGCGTGTTCCTGTCGAGGGTGGCGATCCCGGTCGCCACGCCGGTGATGGGCGAGAGGCCCGCCAGGACGCGTTTCTGGACCGCCTCGAGGTTGTCGAGGGCCCGCAGCACGGGCTCCTTGATCTCCTTCAGCGTCTCGATGCCGACGCCCGCGGCGGCGCCGAACACGTCCTGCTGCGCGCCGTCGAGGAACGACTGCACGTTCGCGCCGGCCTCGTAGCCGCGCTCCACCACGCCCTGCGCGACGAGCATCATGCGGCGGAGCCGCGACAGCTCGAGCACGGTGCGCGCGTAGTGCGCCACGTTCGCGCTGGTGCCGATGGCGCGCCCGAGCGACAGCGGCAGCTCACGGGGCACCGCGCTCCCGAGGAGCCCCTTCGCGTCGAGCCGCTGCTGCACGAGGATCGGGTCGAGCGTCTTCGACTCGCGCGCGAGCTCCTCGCACGCTGCGTACATGTGCTGGTGCGCGAGCAGGTAGAAGTCGTCGGCCTTGAGCATCGCCGCGACCTGGTCGAACGCGGTCTCCTCGACGAGGACCGCGCCGAGCACCGCCTGCTCGGATTCGAGGCTGTGCGGGAGGTCGCGCGCGGTGCGGAGCTGCAGCGGCGCTTCTGCCGCGCGGCGCGCGGGATCGTGCTCGGGCATGAGTTCCGTCGGGCGTGCGGGGGGAACCGACGCAACGCGGAACCCACGTCTAGCAGCATGAACCGACACGCGAGAAGCAGGTTCGAGTGGGTAACTGTCGGATCTTCCGGTGGATAACCATGTGGACGGCCACCCGCGGCCCGCGCGGGGCGGTCGGGCGGGGATCCACACCTCGTCCACGCTGGTTCCACCGTAGAATCGCAGGCGAGCCACGAATTTCCACACGGCGAGGTGCGTCGTCTCCCGAGGACGCTCGCGCCGAGGAGAGAGCATGCGGACGAAGCCCCGGACCCGGATCGCCATCGCCGCCGCCTTCGCGGCCGCGCTCGCCGCAGGCTGCGCGGGCCTCCAGGACCTCGCCCGCTCGGCGTTCCGGGAGCCGAAGCTCTCGTTCCGGTCGGCGAGCGTGCAGGCGCTCGACCTCGAGGGCGCGACGATCGGCCTCCTGTTCGACCTCCAGAACCCGAACTCGATCGGCGTCGAGCTCGCCCGCGCGGCGTGGGCGGTCGAGGTCGACGGCACCCGCATCGGCGCGGGGGAGATGCCCGGCGGCCTCTCCATCCCGGCGAACGGCACCGCGCCCATCACGCTGCCGGTGCGCGTCCGCTTCCAGGACGTGCCCGGGATCGTCTCGCTCCTCGGGAGCGGCAAGGACGCGCTGCCGTACAAGGTCTCGGGCTCGGTCGGCGTGAAGACGCCGCTCGGCGTCCTCGACCTGCCGCTCTCGCACTCGGACCAGGTGAAGCTGCCGCGCCTGCCGCGGTTCGGCGTCGACGGGCTGTCCGTCCGGAGCGTGTCGTTCGACTCCCTCTCGCTCGGCGTGCGGCTGCGGGTCACGAACCCGAACGGCTTCCCCATGCCCCCTGGCGCGCTCGACACCGCCGTCGCGGTCGGCGGCAAGAGCCTGGCGCGCACGGACGGGGCGAAGCTCCAGGCGGTCCCCGGCGGGGCGAGCACGACGATCGAGATCCCCGTCCGAGTGGATCTCGCCGCGGCGGGGCGCGTCGCGTCGGACCTCGTCCAGGGCGGGGACGTCGACGTGCACCTCCAGGGGAAGGCCGACGTCGCCGGACTGCCCCTGCCGGTCGACGTGCGCGCGCGGGTGCCCGCCCGGCGCTGAGCGGGTCGGCGCGCTCCCCACCGGGGACCACACTGAGACCCTGTCCCGCGGTCCCACGATAGCGGGGACCGCGGCGCGCGCGCACCATCGGTGCTGCGCGAGCCCGCCTTGCCCGTCGACTGGACAGAGGAGATGAGCGTCGGCGTCGAGTCGATCGACGTCCACCACCGCCAGGTGTGGCGGCGCATCCGCCACCTCGCGAACGCGGTGGGCGACGGCCGCGCCGACGAGGTCCGCGCGGCCCTCCGCTTCCTGCACGGCTACCTCGCCGAGCACCACGCCGAGGAAGAGCGCTGGATGGCGGAGGCCGGGTACCCCGGGGCGCGCGAGCACGCGCGCGCGCTCGCGGAGATCCTCGGCCGCGTCGCGACGGCGGTCGAGCGCGAGGCGACGCTCAACAGGAAGGCGCTGCTCCTCACCGCCGACTGGGTGGCGCGGGCGCTCGAGGAGCACATGCGCTCGGAGGACTTGAAGCTGGGGCGGTTCTGGACGGCGCGCGAGAACCTGCGCCGGCTCGCGGAGAGCGGGCCCGGCGTCGGGGCGAGCCTCACGCCGCTGCCCGGATCCGTGCCGGCGGCTGCGCGCGGCCGCGAGGCTCCCCCTCGCGAGGACGAGGCCGCGCCTGGGCGGCGCTAGGGCGCATCCCGCACACGTCGGGGGGTGCGGGATGCGCTCTACGCCGCCCGTTCTGCGCCGCGCACGAGGAAGTAGATCGCGTCCGGGTGGTGGAGCACGATCGCGGACGTCGACTGCTCCGGCACCATCTGGTTCGCCTCCGTGAGCGAGACGCCGATGGCGCGCTCCGGCTCGAGCAGCTTCCACACCTGCCGCTGATCGCCGAGGTCTGGCCACGACGGGTAGCCGGGCGAGTAGCGCTTCCCGACGCCCTCGGGGATGCCGAGCTCCCTCCGCACCTGGCGGTGCCAGTACTCGGCGAGCGCCTCCGCGGCCTCCACCGCGAGGCCGTGCACGAAGAGGCCGCGGGAGTAGTCGCCGCGCTCCTGCGCCGCCTCCGCCAGCTTCGACGCCTGGTCGCCGACCGTGACCACCTGGAACGAGCAGACGTCGGAGCCCCGCTCCTCGCGGAACCAGTCGGCGAGGCAGAGGTTGCGATCGTCGGGCTGGCGGGGGAGGCGAAGCCGCGCGACCTCCGCCTTGCGGTGCACGGGGTCGAGCACCACGAGGTCGTTCCCCTCGGCGTGGCACGGGAAGTAGCCGTAGACGACCTTCGGCACGAGCCACCCGTTCGCCTGCGCCTCCGCCTTCAGCTCCTCGAGCTTCGGGCCGAACTCCTCGCGGATCATGCGCTCGTACTCGGCGCCCTTCGCCTTGACGCCCCACTGCAGCTTGTAGAGCTCGTCGAGGTCGAGGTGCGGCCAGAGGTCGGCGAGCGCGATCTGGCCGGCGGGCACGACCCGCGGTCCCCAGAACGGCGCCACGGGGATGCGCGGCGCGGCGCGCACGTCGGAGCGGCGCGCGGGCGCGGGCGGGAGCGGCGCGTCGGCCGGGACGTTCTTCGCGGCGATGGCCTTCTGCAGCACCTGGTGCTTGAGCGCGTCGCGCTTCGGAGGGTCGACGAGCGCCTCGACGATGTCGAGCCCCTCGAACGCGTCCTTCGCGTAGAACACGCCGCCCGCGTACGGCGTCCCGTCCTGCGTGAAGTGCGCGCGGTACCCGAAGCGCCGGTTGATGGCGGCGCCGCCGATGAGGACCGGGAAGGTGAGGTTGCGCCGGTGCAGCTCCTCCACGCAGAACGGCATCTGCTTCGACGTCGAGACGAGGAGCGCGGAGAGGCCGATGGCGTCGGCGTTCACGGACGCCGCCTTCTCGATGACCGTGGCGACCGGCACCTGCTTCCCGAGGTCGTGCACCGTGAAGCCGTTGTTCGTGAGGATGGTCTTGACGAGGTTCTTGCCGATGTCGTGCACGTCGCCGTAGACGGTGGCGAGCACCACCGTCCCCTTCGTCGTGCCCTCCTTCTTCTCGAGGAACTTCTCGAGGTGGGCGACGGCCTTCTTCATCACCTCCGCGGACTGCAGCACGAACGGCAGGATGAGCTCGCCCGCGCCGAAGCGATCGCCCACGTCCTTCATGGCGGGGAGCAGGATCTCGTTCAGCACGGCGACGGCGGAGCGGCGCCGGAGCGCGTCGTCGATGAGCGCCTCGATGCCCTCCGGCCGGCGGTGGAGGATCTGGAGGTGGATGCGCTCCTCGACGCTCTTGCCCGCGAGGAGGTCCTCCGCGGGGATCGCCTTCTCCGCGCCCTTCTCGCCGAAGTGGGCGATGAGGCGGGCGAGCGCGTCGTCGCGCCGATCGTAGACGAGGTCCTCGGCGAGCGTCCGCTCCTCCTCGGCGATCTGCGGGTAGGCGCGGATGTCCTTCGGGTTCACGATGGCGAGGTCGAGCCCCGCCTGGACGGCGTGGTAGAGGAAGACCGAGTTCACCACCTCGCGCGCGCTCTTCGCGAGGCCGAACGAGACGTTCGACACGCCGAGCACGGTGAGCACGCCCGGGTTCTCCGCCTTGATGCGCCGGATGCCGTCGAGCGTCTCGACCGCGCTGTGGCGGTACTCGGCGCCCCCGGTCGCGAGCGTGAACGTGAGGGCGTCGAAGACGAGCGCGTCGGGCGGGATGCCGTACTCGGCGGCGACCTGCACCATGCGGCGGGCGATCTCGGCCTTGCGGTCCGCCGTCTGCGCCATGCCCTTCTCGTCGATGGTCATGGCGACCACCGCGGCGCCGTACCGCTTCACCAGGGGCAGCACCTTCTTCACGCGCTCGCCGGACTTCTCGAGGTTCACCGAGTTCACGATGCAGCGGCCCGCGTAGACCTTGAGCGCGCCCTCGACCACGTCCGCCTCGGTCGAGTCGATCATGAGGGGGGCGTCGACCGACTGGGCGAGGAGCTTCGCGAGCGTGCGCATCTGCGCCGCCTCGTCGTCCCGCTCGTTCAGCGCCACGCACACGTCGAGCACGTGCGCGCCCGCCTCCACCTGGCCGCGCGCGATCTGGAGGAGCCCGGGGTAGTCGTCCTGGAGGAGCAGCTCCTTCACCTTCCTCGAGCCCTGCGCGTTGAGCCGCTCCCCGACGACGAGCGGGCGCGGCTCCATGGCGAGCGGGACCGCCTTCATCGCCGACGAGAGCTCCGCGGCGGGCGCCGGGCGCTTCCGGCGCGGCGTGCCAGCGGCCTCGAGCGCCCGGATCCGCTCCACGACCGCCTTGAGGTGGTCCGGCGTGGTCCCGCAGCAGCCGCCCACGATGTCGACGCCGTAGTCGCGGACGAACCCCGCGAGCGCCTCGGCGAGCGCCTCCGGCGAGAGCTTGTAGACCGCCCGGCCGTCCACGTTCTCCGGCATGCCCGCGTTCGGGAGGACGGACACGTAGTGGCTGCACCGCTCCGCGAGGTACTTCACCGACGCGCGCATCTCGTCCGGGCCCGTCGAGCAGTTGAGGCCGACGGCGTCCACCGGCAGCCGCTCGAGCGTGGCGAGCGCGCTCCCCACGTCGGTGCCGAGGAGCATGCGCCCGTTCGCGTCGATGAGCGTCGGCTGCGCGATGAGGAACACGTCGCGCAGGCACTCCCTGCGGCAGGCGTCGGCGGCGAGCACCGCGGCGCGCAGCTCCAGCATGTCCTGCTGCGTCTCGACGACGATCGCGTCGACGCCGCCCTCGATGAGCCCCTTCGCCTGCTCGAAGAAGATGCGCTCCAGGGCGTCCGAGGTGATGTTGCCGAGCGCCGGGTCGGACGACGAGGGCAGCATGCCGGTCGGACCGATGGAGCCCGCCACGAACCTCGGCCGGCCGTCGCCCTGGAACCGCTCCGCCGCGCGGCGCGCCGTGATGGCGGCCTTGAAGTTCACCTCGTACGTGCGGTGGCCAAGGCCGTACTCGTCGCGCTTCAGGCGCGACGAGCCGAAGGTGTTCGTCTCGACCACGTCGCAGCCCGCCGCGTAGTACCGCGCGTGGATGTCCTCGATGAGATCCGGGCGCGTGAGGACGAGGAGGTCGTTCGCCCCCTCCTTGCCTCCGAACTCGGGCGCCTTGAGCTGGTGCCCCTGGATCTGGGTCCCCATGGCGCCGTCGAAGACGAGCACGCGTTGGGCGACGGCTTCTCGGAAGGTCATCGCGGGTCCTTGTAGCACCGGGCTGCCGCCCCTGCGAGGGGGACCCCGATCGCCCCCTCGGTCGGGCGCGGCGGCGGGCCGCCCTCTTTCCGGCGCGGGATGAGCGGTGGGATGGTTCGCGTTAGGATCGGGTCGTGCTGCACGAGGCGCGCTACTGGCATTCCGTGGACGAGGGAAAGGTGCTCTGCACCCTGTGCCCCCGGGAGTGCCGCATCGGTGACGGCCAGAACGGCTTCTGCTTCATCCGGCAGAACCGCGGCGGCCGCCTGGTCACCTCGGGCTGGGGCCGCACCACCGGGTTCGCGGTCGACCCGATCGAGAAGAAGCCGCTGAACCAGTTCCTGCCGGGGTCGAGCGTCCTCTCGTTCGGGACGGCGGGCTGCAACCTCGGGTGCCGCTTCTGCCAGAACTGGGACATCTCGAAGGCCCGCGAGGTCGAGCGCCTCTCGGAGGACGCGTGGACGCCGGATCGCGTGGTGGACCTCGCGGTGCGCATGCGCGCGCCGGGGCTCGCGTTCACCTACAACGATCCGATCATCTGGGCCGAGTACGCCATCGACGTCGCGAAGGCGGCGCACGCGCGCGGGCTCTTCACGGTGTTCGTCACGAACGGCTACATCTCGAGGGAGGCGCGCGAGGACGTCTTCCCGCACATGGACGCGACGAACGTCGACCTGAAGGCGTTCACGGAGGGTTTCTACGAGAGGACGACGCTCTCGCACCTCGCGCCCGTGCTCGATACGCTGGAGTGGCTCGCGAAGGAGACCTCGTGCTGGGTCGAGGTGACGAACCTCGTGATCCCCGGCCTGAACGACGCGGAGGACGAGGTGCGCGCCCTCTCGGACTGGGTGGTCTCGCGCATGGGGCCGGACGTGCCCGTCCACTTCACGGCGTTCCATCCCGACTACAAGATGCTCGACCGGCCGCGCACGCCGCCGCGCACGCTGTCGCGGGCGCGCGAGCTCGCCCGCGCCGCCGGCCTGCGCTACGTCTACACGGGGAACGTGCACGATCGCGAAGGGCAGACCACGCTCTGCCCGTCCTGCGGCGCGAAGGCGATCGAGCGCGACTGGTTCGCC
>DASSQM010000525.1:0-6054 GCA_035702465.1 Anaeromyxobacter sp.
CGGCGGGCCCCTCCTCCTCCTTGCCGGGCGAGCCGCCCTTGTCCTCGGGCCCCTGCGCCGCCCGCCGCCGCAGCCGCAGGCCGACGAGCTCCAGGTCGAGTTCGAGCGGCTCGACGCCGCGGACGTACCGGTCGAAGAAGCCGCGCGCCGGCGCAGCCGCAGCCCGACGACGTCGAGGTCGAGCTCGAGCGGCTCGGTGCCGCGGACGAACCGGTCGAAGAAGCGGCGGGCCGCGTCGGCGCCGAGGAGCTCCGCCGCCACGACCTCGACCCCGTCCTCGGGCACCCCGCCCTCCGCGTGGCGCGCGTAGAGCGCGCGCAGGAGCTCGTCGAGCGAGCGCCCCGCGCGGCGCAGGGCGAGGTCGAGGGCGAAGGCGACCAGCTCGCCCTTGAGGTAGTAGGAGATCGTGCTGTTGCGGGTGTTCTCGTCGGGCCGGTAGAGCTTCACCCAGGCGAGGAAGCTCGACTCCTCGACGCTCGTCTTCCGGGCCCCCGGCGAGCGCTCGAGGGTCGTCAGCGCCTGTCCGAGCGCCTCGAGCCAGCGCTTCGGCGGCTGGATCCCGGTCCGCGCGAGGGCGACCTGCTCGTAGTAGCTCGTCGCGCCCTCGAACCACCAGAGGAGGCGCGTGTACTGCTCGCGGCCGTAGTCGAACGGGATGAAGGCCGCCGGGCGGAGCCGCTTCACGTTCCACACGTGGAAGAACTCGTGCGCGAGCAGGCCGAGGGTCTCCTCGTAGGTCTTGCGCGGGAAGAACCCGCTCCGGGAGACGTGGAGCGTCGTCGAGGCCGCGTGCTCGAGCCCGCCGCGCCGCTTGTCCGAGAGGTGCACGATGAACACGTAGCGGTCGTAGGGGAGACCTCCCATGAGCGCGCCGAGGGCCTCCACGACCTTGCGCGCGTCCTCGACGAGCCGCGCCTCGTCGAGGTTGCCGCGGCCCCAGACCGCGACCTCGTGGGGCTTCCCGTGCGCGGTGAAGCGCAGCGTGCGGTGCGTCCCGATCTCGAGCGGCGAGTCGGCGAGCTCGTCGTAGTCGCGCGCGGTGAACTCGGCCGGCCCCCCGGGGAGCGCGGTGGAGACGCGCCACCCCGCCGGCGCCGCCACCTCGAGCACGTGCGGCTCGCGCTCCCGGCCGCGCGCGAACGGGAAGACCGCCGCGCCGTTCACGTACCCGTGCGTGCCGTCGACGTGGCACGTGCGCACGGAGAGCTCGTTCGCGTAGACGCGCCAGCGCAGCACCGCGCGCGCCGCGCCGCCCGTCCGCACGAGGAACCGATGCTTGTCGACGCGCTCGACGGGCAGGAGGCGACCGGCCCCGTCCTCCGCCGCGACGCCCTCCACGTGGCGCGCGTACTCGCGGACGAGGTAGCTGCCCGGCGTCCAGACGGGAAGCGCGAGCTCCACCTGTGCGCCGGGCGCGTCCACGAAGGTGTCGACGTGGAGGAGGTGCGTGTGCGGTTCGGGCATCGAGAGCCGGTAGCGCATGGCTCGTGATTGTAAGGGCCCTCGACGCGCCGGGCGCGCGCGCTTAGGCTTCCCCGTCGAATGGACCCGTACGGCCTCCGCCGCGTCGTGTCGCCGAAGGGCGCCCTCCCGCAGCGCGCCGACGCGCTCGACCCGGCGCTCCCGCTCGGCGACGACGAGCTGTCGATCGCGGTCGAGGCGCTCAACGTGGACGCGGCGAGCTTCCGTCAGCTCGAGGGCGCCGCCGGCCGAGACCCGGCACGGATCGCCGAGCTCGTGCTCGACATCGTGCGCGCGCGGGGGAAGCTCCAGAACCCCGTCACCGGCTCGGGAGGCATGCTCGTCGGCCGCGTGCGCGCGATCGGCCCGCGCCACCCCGCGGCGGGGTCGCTTCGCCCCGGCGACCGCATCGCGACGCTCGTCTCCCTCACGCTCACGCCGCTGCGCCTCGACCGCATCCGCGCGGTCCGCCCCGAGGTGGAGCGCGTCGAGTGCGACGGCGAGGCCATCCTGTTCGCCACGGGCCTCTGGGCGCGGCTCCCGGACGATCTCCCCGACGGCCTCGCGCTCGCGGCGCTCGACGTGTGCGGCGCCCCCGCCCTGGCGACGCGCCTCGTGCGGCCGGGGATGCGCGTCCTCGTCGTCGGCGCGGGCAAGTCCGGCGCGCTCGTCCTCGCGCAGGCGCGCGAGTCGCTCGGCGGCGCGGGCGAGGCGGTGGCGGCGGACCGCTCGGAGGACGCGCTCGCCGCCGCGGTCCGCGCCGGCCTCGCGGATCGCACGCTGCGCGTGGACGCCACCGACGCCGTCGCGACGCTCGCCGCGGTCGAGGCCGCCGGCGGCCGGTTCGATCTCGTCGTGAACTGCGCGACGGTGCCGGGCACGGAGATGGCCTCCATCCTCGCGGTGAAGGACGGCGGGACCGTGCTGTTCTTCTCGATGGCGACGTCGTTCACGCAGGCCGCGCTCGGCGCGGAGGGCGTCGGGAAGGACGCGACGCTGCTCGTCGGGAACGGCTACGTCCCCGGGCACGCGGAGCTGGCGCTCGGGCTCCTGCGCCGGAACCGGGGCCTGCGGGCCCTCTTCGAGGCGCGCTACGTGCGGCCCTGACCCGTGGGCTTGGCCTTCGCCGCGCGGCGCTGCACCTCGACGATCTTGCGCGCCTGCCCGATGGCGCGCTTCGCCGCGCGCTGGATCTCCTCGACGCTCTCCCGCGCCGGGTGGTCGGCCTCGAGCTCGTCGGAGAGCGAGGACGAGAACGTCGACACGATCGACAGCGCGTTGTTGAGGGCGTGGACGAGCTTCGCGACCTCCTCGCCTGCCAGCTCGAGGCGGATCCGCTCGTCGCGCTCCCGGCGCACCCACGCGGTCAGCTCGCGGATTCGCTCCAGGTCGTCGGCGCAGGCGGCGGTCGGGTCGGGGGGCTGGTCCGGTTCGGACATCGCGTCGCCTCGCTCTCCGACGACCCTCCCCAGGAACGAAGACGGCCGGCGCCCGTGCGCGTGACGCCGCGTCGCGCGCCACGCCCCACCTGGACCGAAGTATCGCACGCGGCGTCGCGAAGTCGCGTACAACACCGCGCCACACCCGTCCGAGATCGGAGATGGTGACGGAGGGTGGACACGAACCCAGGAGCGCGGGCTGCCGATCGGAGTGCGAGCTGCCAGGGAGCGGACTGGAGCCGTGGCGGAATCGGCCGCGGCAGGGACTCAAAAGGCGTTTGCCCCGAGTGCACGAAGACCCACCACGGTGGCCCGGGAGCGAGGCAAGGGAACGTCGTCGCCCTTCCGAGACCTCCGACGCGCCCCTGCTCGTCGACGTCGCGCTCTTCGAGAACCTGATCGCACGCACCGTGAACTCGCGCGCCCGCATCCCGATCCTCACCATTCGCGAAGACCAGGAGGGCCTTGCCGCCCGGTCGCTTCCATCGGTCGTCGTCGGATGGTGCGCCGGATCCTTCGACCCTGCTATGGTGCGGTCCGTGCGCGCCGCCCCTCCGTACCGGGTCCGTCCATTAGTCGCCGCGCGCCGCGCGCGTTGAGCTGCACGGGGCCGTGGCGAAGCTGGTAGACGCGGCAGCCTTAAAAGCTGCTGCCGGGCAACCGGCGTCTCGGTTCGAGTCCGAGCGGCCCCATCCACCGTCGCTGCCGGTCCCCGAGCAGGGACCCGCTCGCGAACCTGCGCCATTCGTGCTTTGTTGTGGATCCCACGCGATGCCGAGGAGGACGAGGCATGGATGCGATGGGAGCGTACCTCGCGAGGCCGTGGCTGAGGTTCTACCCGCCGGGAGTTCCCCCCGACGTCGAGGTGCCTGCCCGCTCCGTCCCGGAGGTCTTCGACGAGGCCACCTCGCGGTCTCCGGAGCGCGCCGCGCTCGTGTTCTACGGCCGCGAGATCTCGTACCGCGACCTCCGCGACGCGACGGACCGGCTCGCCCACGCGCTCGCCGCGCTCGGCGTGACGAAGGGCGACCGCGTCGCGCTCTACCTCGTCAACAGCCCGCAGTTCGTCATCGCGTACTTCGCAATCCTGAAGTGCGGCGCGGTCGTCACGCCGATCAGCCCCATGTACACGAGCCACGAGGTGCGCTTCCAGCTCGAGGACAGCGGCGCGCGCGTGGTCGTGTGCCAGGACGTGCTCCACGAGAAGGTGGCGAGGTGCGGCGCGCCGCTCGACGCGGTGGTCGTCACGAGCGCCGGCGAGTACCTGCCGGCGCTGAAGCGGTTCCTCGGGAAGGGGCCGCTGGGCCGCTTCCTGTCGAGCGCGAGCGTCGGCTCCGCGGACATCCCGCGCGCGGCGAACGTGCATTGGTTCCAGGAGCTGCTGCGGAGCCACCCGCCCGACGCGCCGGCGCCGCGGATCGATCCGGAGCGCGACCTCGCGGCCCTCCCGTACACCGGCGGCACGACGGGCGACCCGAAGGGCGTGATGCTCACGCACCGGAACCTGCTCGCCGCGCGGACCATCGGCAGCGCGGCGTTCCCCACCCTGACGCCCGGCGGAGAGGTCCTCCTCGCGTTCCTGCCCTTCTTCCACATCTACGGGCAGGTCGCGATGATGCTGAACGGCATCGCGGAGGGAAACCTCCTCGTGCTCTTCACGAACCCGGACACGGAGGCGATCCTCGCCGCGATGGAGCGCCACCGCGCCACCGTGTTCTTCGGCGTGCCGACGCTGTTCGAGTACCTGAAGGACCACAGGGACACGGGCAAGGTCGACTGGAGGCGGCTGAAGCTCATCGCGTCGGGCGCGGACACGCTCCACGAGTCGACCATGAAGGGCTGGGCGCGGCGCACCGGCGCCTCGATCGTCGAGGGGTACGGCCTCACCGAGACGTGCGCGACGAGCCACGCGAACCCCGTGGATCGGCCGAAGCCGGGCTCGTTCGGCGTCCCCGTGCCCGGGATGTTCGCGGCGATCCTGGACCCGGCGACCCTCTCCCCCGTGCCGCCCGGCGACACGGGCGAGCTCGTCCTCTCCGGCCCCAACGTGATGACGGGCTACTGGCGCCGCCCGCAGGAGACGGAGCACGCGTTCGTCGAGCTCGCCGGCCGCCGCTGGCTGCGCACCGGCGACGTGGTGCGCATGGACGAGGAGGGGTACTTCCACTTCTACGACCGCGCGAAGGACCTCATCAAGTACAAGGGCCACTCCATCTTCGCGAAGGACATCGAGGACGTCCTCTACGCCCACCCGGCGGTGAAGGCGGCCGGCGTCATCGGGGTCCCCGACACGTCGGTGGGCGAGCGGATCAAGGCCATCGTCGTCCTCCACGGCGACGCCCGCGGGAAGCTCAGCGAGGACGAGATCCGCAGCTACTGCCGGGAGCGGCTCGCCGAGTACAAGGTCCCGCACGTGGTGGAGTTCCGGGGGGAGCTGCCCAAGACCGACGTGGGCAAGGTCTCGCGGCGCGAGCTGCGCGACGAGACGACGGCGCGGCGAGGGGGAGGATGACCGTCCCGTTCTTCCGGGTCGAGGGCCTCACCAAGCGCTTCGGCGGGCTCCTCGCCGTGAACGGCGTGACGTTCGAGCTGCGCCGCGACGAGATCGTGGGACTCATCGGACCGAACGGCGCCGGGAAGACGACGCTGCTCCGGCTCGTGACGAAGCTCCTGCGCCCGGACGCGGGCCGGATCGCGCTCGACGGCGAGGACATCAGCGCCCTGCGGCCCTGGGACGTGGTGAACCGCGGCATCGCGGGGACGTTCCAGATCACCCGGCCCTTCCGCCACCTGCCGATCATCGCGAACGTGATGGTGCCGCTGCTCGCGCCCCGCGCGCGGCGCCGGGGCGAGTCCGTGAAGAAGATCGAGGCGAAGGCCATGGATGCCCTCGAGTTCGTGGGCATCTCGGACATGGCGCTCGAGCCCGCGTCGGCGCTCTCGCAGGGCGACCTCAAGCGGCTCGAGGTGGCGCGGGCGATCGCCACGGAGCCCGAGCTCCTCCTCCTCGACGAGCCGCTCGGCGGCCTCAACCCAGCCGAGTCGGAGCTGTTGGCGCGCTCCATCCGCCGGCTCCACCAAGGCGGGCGCTTCGGGAGGCTTCACTCGGAGGGCCCGGCCGTCCTCATGATCGAGCACAAGCTGCGGGAGCTCA
>DASSQM010000526.1:0-2383 GCA_035702465.1 Anaeromyxobacter sp.
GCACCCCGAGCCGGCGCAGGGCCGCCTCGTAGGCCTCGAGCGCGCGGGCGAGCGCCGCGAGCCTCGCGGCCGCACCGCCCTCCAGCTCCGCCGCCGCCGTGCGCGCGGCGGCGGCCGACACCTCGCCGCGCCGCAGCTCGCGAAGGGCGGCCGCGAGCGCCGCGGCGAGGCCACCGTCCGGCGCGGCCCCCGCGAGCGGCGCGCCCGCGGCGTCTGCAGCGTCCACCGCGAGGAGCCGCTCCGCGAGCGGCGGAAGCACGGCGCGCCGATCCCCCGACGCCGCGAGGATCCCGGGAACGATGCGCTCGAGCGTCAAGACGCGCGGCCCGAACAGAAGCCCGCCCTGCGCGTCGCACAGGCGGCGCGCGGCCCTGGCCGCAGCGAGCGGCGTCGCGACGATGCAGAGCGCGGGCACGGCGGAGCAGCATACGGCGCGGCCCTGACGCGGCCGCGCGCGGGGTGCACGCCCGCTCCGGGAGCCCCGAGCCCGTCAGGGGACGCCGGCGCCGGAGGGCGGCTCCGGCGCGCGGCGCTCGACCCGGATGGTGTTCGTGAAGAGCGTCGAGTTCGGGACGAGGACGCGCGTGCCCGCGTCGACGATGAGCGTCGTGTAGCGCAGGTCGATCTCGGTGACGACGCCCTCGGCGCCGGCCACGGAGATGCGATCGCCGCGGTGGAACGGGCGAAAGAGCAGGATCAGGACGCCGGCGACGGTGTTCGAGATGATGTCGCGGAGCGCGAAGCCGAGCGCGAACCCTGTGAGCCCGAGCCCGGCGATGAGCGCGCGGACGTCGAGGCCGAGCGTGCCGAGCGCGGTGACGGCGCCGAAGACGAACAGCGTCGCCCCGATGGCGCGCCCGAGGAGGGCGGTGAGATCGACGTCGAGCCCGCGCACGCGCCCGAACCGGCGGAAGAGCGCGCTCGCCATCCGACCGGCGAGCCACGACGCGGCGAAGACGGCGAACGCCGCGCCGAAGCGCGGCAGGAACGCCTCGAGCTCGAGCCAGAATCGGTGTGCTTCCCGCACCTCCGGTTCCACCTCGGGAACCTAACGGGGACCGGCGGCGGGGCGGCTTCTCGCGAGGGGCGCGGGGCGCGGCGGCCGTCGCGACGACCCGGGTGGGATTCACTCCTCGCGATACACCGCCAGCGAGCCCTCGTTCTCCCACACCTCGACCTTCGACACGGCGACGCGACCCCGCTCGCGCTCCTTCAGGATGCGGTTCGCCTCGACGTGGAAGAAGCGCGCGAGGAGCTCGGCGGTGGTGTTCACCTCGTCGAACGGAGGGACCTCGTTCACGTTGCGGTGGTCGAAGCGCTGGCCGATCTCGGCGACGATCTTCTGGAGGTCGGCGAAGTCGATCACCATGCCGATCGGCGACAGCTCGGACGCGCGGGCGTGGACGCGGACGCGCCAGTTGTGGCCGTGGAGGCGCTCGCACTTCCCGCCGTGGAAGCGGATCTGGTGGGCCGCGCTGAACACGAAGTCCTTCGAGATCTCGAAGACGGGGACGCCCATGGAAGGCCGCAATATAGCCGCGCGGCGGCTTCGGTGCACCCCGCGCGGCGAAACCTCCGGACCGCGTTAGGCTCTGTCCGGACATGAGCGAACGTGGGCATCGGCATGGCGGCGGCGGGCACGGGCACGGGCGAGACGAGCACGGGAACCCGGAGGACTTCGAGCACTACCTCTCGAAGCTCGAGGACCCGGACCGCGTGGCGTGGCAGAAACCGGATGAGGTCGTGGCCGCGCTGGAGCTCGCGCCCGGCGCGATCGCGTGCGACCTCGGCGCCGGGCCAGGGTACTTCGCGATCCGCATGGCGCGGGCCGTCGGACCCGCGGGCCGCGTCCACGCCCTCGACGTGGACCCGCGCATGCTGGCGGTGCTCGCGCGGCGCGTGCGCGAGGCGGGCGTGTCGAACGTCATCCCGCACCTCGCCTCCGGCTCGGATCCCGCGCCCCCCGAGCCATGCGATCTCGTGCTCCTCGTGAACTCGTTCCATCACTTCCGCGACGGCGTCGGCACGCTGCGCCGGCTCGCCGAGTCGCTCCGCCCGGGCGGCCGCATCGCCAACATCGACTTCCGCGAGGGCGACCTCCCCGTCGGCCCGCCGCCCGACCACAAGGTCTCGCGAGCCTCCTTCCTCGCAGCCGCCGCGGCCGCCGACCTCGAGGTCGCGGCGGAGAAGACGTTCCTTCCCCACCAGTACTTCGTCCTCCTCCAGCCGCGGAACTGACCGAGAGAACTGATCCTCGGCCCATGGTCCGTCCCGCGGACGGTCCTGCTCCGAACCTTCCGTTCCAACCCCAAAGAACGGCTGGACTTCGATGCCGGCACGCCTCCTGGATCAGCCGGCGGCATGACCGCGCCCCGTCAGGTTC
>DASSQM010000527.1:0-3859 GCA_035702465.1 Anaeromyxobacter sp.
GACAACAGGAGAAGGTTGTCCAATCGAGGCCCCCGCCTCCGGCGGCGCGCGCGCCGCCCCTCACAGGCCAACGTAAGGCGCCGCCGGTCGGAGCGCGTCCCACCATCCGGGATGACGGAGCCCGACGTGGTCGCGCAGGCCACTCGAAGGACGCCCTACCCGGTCCCCGCCGCGCTCCGCGAGGGCCGGCGGAGCCCCTCGCGGAGCTGCGCCACGTCGCCGAGCTTCACGAGGCCGACGGCCGCGGAGACCGCGAGGAACGCGCCGGCGCCGATCACGGCGCGCGCCGTCACCCCGAGGGGCGGCAGCGCGGAGAGCAGGAGCGGCGCGCCCGCGGCGGCGACCACCGCGCGCGCCACGTCGGCGAGGAGCCCCCGGTGGAGCGCGCGCCTCGGGAGGAGCACGAGGGCGGCCGTGATCATGACGAGCTCGCTGCCCGCGAACGCGGCCACGACGCCGAGCACGCCGTTCCCGGTGCGCGCCTGGAAGAACGGCACGAGCACGACGTCGAGCGCCGTGCTCACGACGACGGAGACGCCCTTCGCGATCGCGAACGCCTTCGCCCTCCCCGACGCGACGCACGCGTGGCCGAAGAGGATGTCGATGAAGAAGAGGAGGAGCGCGGGGGCGAACAGCTCGAGCGCCGCCACCGCGGGACCGTAGCCCGCGTGCCCGTACACCGCGCCGACCGCGACGTCCGCCATCACGAACGTCGCGGTGGTGACGCCCGCGGCGATCCAGAGGAGCGGGCGCAGCGCCGTCCCGAGCTCGCGCCGGAACGCCTCCGGATCCGACGAGGCGCGGGAGAGGCGCGGGTACGCCGCGGACGCGAGGATGGCCGCGGGCGTCACGAGCGCGGCCATGAACGTCTTCGCGGCGGCGTGCCAGCCCATGACGTGCGCCGGCGCGAGCTTCGAGAGGACGATGGCGTCGAGGTACGGCTGGGCCACGATCGCCACGTTCAGCGCGACGATCGGTGCGCCGCCGACGAGGAGCTCGCGGAGGACGCGGGGCGCGATCCGCGGACGCGGCAGGCCCACGGAGCGGAACACCGCGAACGCGGCGGAGGCTCCCAGGGCGGCGGCGATCCCCTGGGCCACGACGACGGCGAGCACGCGGCCGCCGAGCGCGAGCGCCGCGATCGTCGCCCCGAGCGAGAGGACCTTCGCGGCCACGGTGGTGAGCGCGTCGAGCTCCATCCGCTCGCAGCCGCGGAACACCACGCCGTGGGTCTGCACGATCGAGACCGGCAGCCACGTGAGGAGCATGATCGCGCAGAGCGCGACGGTGCTCTTCGGGTATCCGAGCGACCAGGCGAGCAGGACCGCCGGGGCGGCCACGGCGGCGGCGCAGAGAACGCGGAACGCGATCGCGGATCCGAGGAGCTCGCCCGCGCGCTCGGGCGACCGGGCCACCTCGCGCGTGACGTAGAGGTTCTGGCCCCACTCGACGACGCCGTACGCGAACGTCGTCATGGTCGTGACCAGATAGAGGAGGCCGAAGTCGACGGCGCCGAGCGAGCGCCCGAGCGCGGCGCTCAGGAAGACGGACAGGGCGGTCGTGCCGGCCTGCCCGACGACGAGCCAGAAGGCGTTCCGCGACAGGGCCGCGAAGGGCCGGACCGCGTCGGCGGGCGGCGCGGCGGCGGAGGTCTCGGGTTCGCGCATCGGGGTCCGAGAGAACGCTAGCGAGCGCGCCGCTGCGAAGCGTCTCCCCACCTCCAAACGGTGCGCGCCGCCCCGCTGCGGCTCCATGCAGGGGCTCACCGGTCGGTCCGTGTGGGCGCAGCGTTCCCATGCGGCGCGATCCGGGCCGCGGCGGTCGGGCATGGGGGGCGCTCACCTGGACATCGTGCTGTCGCTCGCGTCGATCCCCGTGCTGCTCGGCGCGGCGTACCTCGCGGGGCTCGCGCTGATGTCACGCCGGGCGCGGCCCCCGCCGTACCCGGGACCGGCCATCCGCTTCGACGTCGTGGTGCCCGCCCACGACGAGGAGGCGGGCATCGCCACGTCCGTCGAGAGCATCCTCGCGGCGGACTATCCGGCGGACCTCCGCCGCGTGATCGTCGTGGCGGACAACTGCGCGGACCGGACGGCGGAGCGCGCGCGCCGCGCCGGCGCTCGCGTGCTCGTGCGCGACGAGCCTCTCCGCCGGGGCAAGGGCTTCGCGCTCGCCTACGCGTTCGAGCGGAGCCTCGCCGAGGGCTTTGCCGACGCGATCGTCGTGGTGGACGCGGACGCCACCGTCTCGCCGAACCTCCTCCGAGCGTTCGCGGCGCGCCTCCAGGCGGGCGCGCACGCCGCGCAGTCGGAGAACCTCGTCGGCAACCCGTCGGCGTCGTGGCGGACGAGCCTGCTCTCGGTGGCGTTCGCGCTCATCCACACGGTGCGCTCGGTGGCGCGCGAGCGGCTCCGGCTGTCGTGCGCGCTCTCCGGCACCGGCATGTGCTTCTCGGCGGCGCTGCTCCGGACGGTTCCGCACCGCGCGGTCTCGCTCGCGGAGGACATCGAGTACGGGATCGACCTCGCGCGCGCCGGGCACCGCGTCGTGTACGCCGCGGAGGCGTGGGTTCGGTCCGACGCGAGCCCCACGGCGCGCGGCTCCCGCTCGCAGCGCGCGCGCTGGGAGGACGGCCGACGTCAGATGGCGCGCCGGCACGCCCTCGCGCTCCTCGGGCGCGGCGCCGCGCGGCGCGACCCCGTGCTCCTCGACCTCGCCATCGACCTGCTCGTGCCGCCGCTCTCGACGCTCGGCGCGCTCGCGGCGGGCGGCGCCGCGCTCGCGCTCGCTGCGTCGTGGGCGTCGGGACAGGTCCTCGCGTCCGCGCTGCTGACGTGGGGCGCGAGCGCGCTCCTCGTCTCCGTCTACGTCGCGCGCGGATGGCAGGTCTCGGGCACCGGGCTCCGAGGCCTCCAGGCGCTGCTGCACGCGCCGATCTACCTCGGCTGGAGGGTGGGGGTCGCCTGGACGAGGAGGTTCAGGCGGCCCGACGTGTGGGTCCGAACGGCCCGTGAAAGGACGTCATGATCGAGATCGCCGGAGCAACCCAGGAGCTCGTCCGTCCGCGCACAGAGATCCCGCAGGCGCCCGCGGCGGACGCGACGGATCTGCGGCGCGCGTGCCTCGCCGTCCTGCGCGCCGAGTGGTCGAGCCTCGCGCTCGTCGCCGCCGACGCGGCCGCGGCGGGACAGGCGGTGGCGGCGGAGCTCGCCGAGCTCGCGCGCGCCTACCGGCTGCGCCCGGTGCAGGTCGTCGG
This sequence comes from Anaeromyxobacter sp., assembly GCA_035702465.1. GTDB lineage: Bacteria > Myxococcota > Myxococcia > Myxococcales > Anaeromyxobacteraceae > Anaeromyxobacter. The sequence continues at coordinate 3,257 of DASSQM010000527.1, forward strand.
CGGAGCGGGCGCCTCTCCGGCGCAGATCCCGCTCCTGCAGGACGAGCTCGCCGCGGCGGGCAGCGGGCGCGAGGCGCGCGTCGTCGTCACGCTCGGCGACCCGCGCGCGGATCCGGCCACCGCGCCGCTGCTCGTCCACGTGGACGCGGCGCTCCTGGTCGTGCGCCTGGGCACGTCCGAGATCGCCGCGATCGAGGAGATCGTGGGGCTCGTCGGGCGCGAGCGGGTCATCGGCTGCGTCGTGGCGAGGTGACGGCATGACCACGCCGGGCACCGGCACGGCGCCGCCGGGCGGCGCGCCCGGCGCACGCCCCGGCGCCGGCACCGCGGGCGCGCTCGCGCCGGCACGGACCGAGCTCCTCGGCTGTCCGTTCGACCCGATCGACATGGCGGGCGCCGTGGGGCGCGCCGTCGGCTGGTGCGAGGGAGACCGCCGGCCGCGCACGATCGTCACCATCAACGCCGCGCTCGTGGTGGCGATGAGGAGCGACCCGGACCTCGCGCGCGCGTGCCGCGCGGGCGATCTCGTGCTGGCGGACGGCGTGCCCGTGGTGTGGGCGTCGCGCCTCGCCGGCGCGCGCCTTCCGGCGCGCGTCGCGGGCG